>NZ_CP119677.1:3498333-3801666 GCF_029318685.1 Ruminiclostridium papyrosolvens DSM 2782 | reverse complement strand
TTATGACCTTGGCGAAATATTTGAAAGTGGAGATACCAAGGTAACTCAGCAGAAGTCAATTGAAGTATTAAGAGGGGCTTTTAACATATTATCTGCTTCAAAGGTTAATGAAGTTTTTAAAACGGACTACCATGTAGCAAAAGGAAATTTTTTGATGTTGTACCAATATGATTTACAGGACGGGTATGAGCATTCTTTTCTATCGGTACCTGTAATAAATATTCCCTGTAATGATGGGGATTATCCATTAAAGACTGCTGGGAAGGATATAAGAATACTATTTGGTGATAATAACGCTCTGTCCGATTTTACAATACTTGTTAATGATGCTGATTATATGCAAATTAAGAAAGCTTCTCTTAATTATAAGGCGGGGAATGTTAAGATGTTTAAATTTGCACAATGGAGAAAATCCGGCGATATTTTAGACAAGCTGGAGCAAAAGCAGTATAAAGTTAATCCCACAATCGAGCCTAAGTATTACAAAATGTCCTCAAGGTTGGGAAAATATAATCTTGCAAAACAATCAGCAATTTTCTTAATATTTGTTGAAACCTTTGTTTTTCTTCTGTTTTGGGCTTCTGCAAATATAATTCTTTATTTGAAATTGCAATTGGAATTTGAAGACGAGGAAAGAAAATTCATGAGTTTATATAAAATGGGAATGAGGGAGGATGAGTTTCGGTCTCTTGTTAATAAAAAACTTGGACTTATGTTTTTGCTTCCGGTTTTTACAGGAGGCGTTATTGCAAGCTTCTATATTTATTTTGTATTCTTATCATTTAATTGGTATTACAAATGGCTTAGTGTTGGGTATTGTATCATTATATCCGCTATAATGCTTATACTTCAGAACGGTTTTGTTAAAACATATTCAAATTCCTTTTTACAGCGGATTCTAAAAGGTATTCCGCAGTAAATTAACGTATGAATATAGCTCCCGAGGTTAACTATTAACCTCGGGAGTTTTTATATGCATGATTTGATATTAATTTAAAATACGTAATAATAACACATTGACAATATTGTATGACGTACAGTATAATAATAAGTGAGGTGATACAATGGAAGCAACAGATGACATACTAAGTTCACTGGTTGTGGAGCTAAAGAGAGGAACCTTGATACTATCGGTACTCAGCCAACTATTTAACCCTGAGTATGGTTACTCTCTAGTACAAAAGCTTGAGCAAAAAAATAACCCTATTGATGCAGGCACTCTTTATCCTTTATTGAGGAGACTGGAAAAGCAGCAGCTTTTGGTAAGCAACTGGGATACAAGCGAAGCCAGACCGAGAAAATTCTATGTAATTAGTGAAGAAGGGAAAAAAGTATTTCAGTGTCTTAAAGAGGAATGGAAAACATTGTCCGGGAATTTGGAGAATTTATTAGAGGAGGAAAAAGATTATGGAAATGATTGACCGTTATATATATGCTGTTGCACAACACCTGCCGGAAAACATCCGTGAGGATGTAAGCAAGGAGCTTCGGTCTAATATTCAGGATATGTTGACGGAGGATGCATCGGACGCTCAAATAAAGGAGGTTCTGGAGAAGTTGGGTAATCCTGCGAAACTTGCGGTTGAATATAATCCGCAAAAAAGATACCTGATAGGCCCGGGTGTCTATAACCAGTATATAAAACTGTTAAAGTTAGTAACAGGTATTGCTGCAATAACTCTGGGATGTATAGCTATATTTACCGGGGTGTTTAATTTTTCAGATGTACAAAAACCTCAGGAAATAGTATCGGATGTTATATCGGCGGCTATGGGCGGGGCTATGCAGGGAGCCTTCTGGGTTACATTGGTATTTATAATTATGGAAAGAAGCGGAGTACATGAGGGCCATAGCCCTTTTAAAAATAAAAAATGGACTTTGGAAGACTTGAAGGCTATACCTGACTATGGAAAAAAGAAAATATCAAGAGTATCTACAACGGTAGAAATATTTTTTACAATTTTGTTTGCATCGCTATTAATCTTCCGACCTGAAATTATAGGTGTTTCCCTGAAGGGCAGCGGATTTGTGCCAATACTCAATGCAGAAATATTGTCTACGTATACAGTTGGTATAGTATTATTGGCGATTGTAAGTCTTGGTATTCTGGTATGGAAGACAATTTATCCATATTGGAGCATACCTTTGGCTGCCGCAAATGCAGGCTTTAACATTGCCACAGCCGTTCTTATGCTGTTTATGGTAAGAGACACTAATATAGTAAATGTTAAATTTTTACACTTATTAGAGGACCTTACAAACCTGACTTTGTCACAAGTGACATTGCTTTGGCAAAGGGGGCTTATGATATTTGCTGCTGTTTTTATTATAATTGTAATCATTGACAGTATAGCAGGAGTCTTTAAGTGTAAAAGATAGCATCTGTGACGTAAGAGAGGAGGGGGAGAGGCTGGTCATTGCTTCACTCATTATGCAAACACCTTCTGCACCTGCCTCAGTTACCTCTTTTACTCTGTCTCTAGTAATACCCCCGATTCCAAAAACGGGAATGGAAACAGAACTGCAAACCTCTCTTAAAAAATTCAATCCCCTTGGAGATAAATCCTTTTTGCAGTCCGTTTCATAGATATGTCCGGCTATCAGGGCGGAAGCACCCGAGTTATATGCCTCTTGTGCTTCCTTTGCCGAATGTACGGAAACCCAAACTTGGGAAAAGCATTGCAATGCATCTTGGTATTTCACTAAATCCCCCATGGAAACATGTACTGTGGCTATTCCCAAATTTTTTGCAGTTTCAATAAATTTATTGACTATAAGCTGAACTCCTGCGGAGTCAGTTATAGGTTTGACTTTTTCCGCCAGAGCCTGATAATCTTCAGTACTCAAATCCTTTTCCCTCAATATTATGGCATGGGGTTTGCCTGAGGCTAAATACTCTATTCTTTTCAGAAAATCGTCCCTGCACAAATTACGGTTGGTTACATAAATCACCATTTTGTACGTCTCCTTTTAAACTCTGATGTAATCTGAATAAACAGGTTGTAAGCCTCTTGACAAAATCATTTCATGAACCTCATCTACACTTCTGCTGTCGCTGATTTCAAATTGCTCGTCGCCTTTTTCGTCATTTTTGTGGCCTCCTACGCCTACACTTACTCCTGCCGAAATCTTGTTGGCTGCAAGTCCCACCACATTGTCACGAAAACCTGCTCTTTCCCTAGTAGAAATAGTAATTCCTGCAAAAGGCATGAAAAGTCTGTAGGCAAGCATAACTTGCAAAAGTTGTTTTTCATGTACGTCATTTGGGTTGTTCTCTTCATTATTTATGAAGGGTCTTAGCCGTGGAACAGAGAAAGAAATTTCTGCATGAGGATATTTCTGTTGAATGAAATATGCGTGAAGGCCTGCGGCAAAGGCATCCTTGCGAAAATCATCCAAACCCAGCAAAGCACCAAAGGCCACGCCCCTCATACCTCCAAGTAAGGCACGCTCCTGAGCGTTGAACCTGTACGGAAAAATCCTCTTTGGGCCGCTTGGATGTACCTGTTGGTACTTGTCGGGGTTGTAGGTTTCCTGATATACACAGACAAAATCCGCTCCGCACTCATGCAAATACGCATATTCATCTGAATTTAGAGGGTATATTTCAAGTCCTACAGTAGAAAAATATCGTGAAGCAAGCTTTACGGCATCCCCTATATATTGAACTCCTGAAGCATTACGGGCTTCTCCTGTTAAAATCAATATCTCCCGAAGCCCCGTCGTTGCAATTTCCTTTAGTTCTTCCTCCATCTCTAAAGAGTTGAGTTTTCCGCGGCGAATTTTATTATGACAGTTAAAGCCACAGTAAACGCAATGGTTTTCGCAGTAGTTGGCTATGTACAGAGGTGTAAACATGCTGACTGAACTACCAAAATGCTTTCTTGTTTCCATTGCTGCATTGCGTGCCATATATTCCAGATAGGGTGCAGCCGCAGGAGAAAGTATGGCTCCATAATCATCCGGGGACAGCCATGATTTCATGAGAGCTGTCTCAACATCTTCGAAGGTATATTTGCTATAGTCATATTCATTTGTAAGCTTCAGAACCTGATTCATTATATTTGAATCAATTGCCTCCATGCCTTTTTGATATTCCATATGATTTGTTTTTATCATTTTTTAATCCTCCAAAAAGCCTGTCAAGGGACTGGATGCTTCCGCCTTGTAGTTTAATATTCTTCCCGGACCTGATAGGTAAGCTGCACGTCCGGCTTCTATTGCAAGTCGGAAAGCCTTTGCCATTAAGGCCACATCACCTGCTGTTGCAACTGCAGTATTGCACATGATTGCAGCCACGCCCATCTCCATTGCTTCACATGCCTGTGAGGGACGTCCTATTCCCGCATCAACTATAATAGGTAAATTAATCTCGTCCACCAAGATTTGAATAAAGTCCTTGGTACTAAGACCCTTGTTGCTGCCTATAGGGGCGGCAAGAGGCATAATTGCTGCTGCACCGGCTTGTGTCATAGCTCTGGCTGCATTAAGGTCGGGATACATGTAGGGCATTACAATAAAGCCTTCTTTTGCAAGTATCTCCGTTGCCTTAATAGTTTCGTAATTGTCAGGCATAAGATATTTTGAGTCATTAACCACCTCGACCTTTACAAAATCTCCGCAGCCTATTTCTCTGGCAAGCCGTGCTATTCTCACAGCTTCATTAGCGTTTCTTGCTCCTGAGGTGTTTGGAAGCAGAGTTATGCCCTTGGGCATATAGTCCAGAATATTTTCTTCACCGCCAACATTTGCACGGCGAAGAGCAAGAGTTGCCATTTCAACCTTTCCGCTTTCAATAACCGCTTTTGTCATATCCAAAGAAAATTTTCCGGAGCCAAGTATAAATCTTGATTCAAATTCATGTCCACCTATAACTAACTTATCATTCATAAAATTCATTAACCTCCATTTATAAATTATTTATACATCTTCAATACCAAGGAGCAGCCTCACAATCATGTTGGCCTGATGTCCGGCACATATTTGAACTCGTGGCGCCATTAAGCCTTTGCCCATGCCTGCTCCGTTTTCAAAGTCACCGCACAGGTAAAAACCCTTCATTCTCCTGACGGTTTTAATAATATTTGAGCTTTCATATCCTGCCATGCCGGAGGCAGCAACAATTTTACTGCCCGGAAGCCTTTCCAGAACAGTGTTGACCAACATTGACTTTGCTTCCGGCTTGTCAAAGGCTTCACAAATAATACCGTAGTCATTGAAAAGCTCACAAACATTGTCTTCTGTTACACGTATCGTTCGTGTTTCAACGGTTATGAAAGGGTTGATTTCCTTAAGCTGCATTTTTAGAGCAGCAGTTTTTTCCATACCAAGATGACTTATGTAATAACTTTGTCTGTTGAGATTACTTGGCTCCACCACGTCAAAATCCACCAGAAGCAGGTGACCCACGCCTATTCTTGCAAGCATGACAGCTATGTTTGAACCAAGTCCTCCAAGTCCGGCTATGGCAACACGGCCTTTCTTCAGCTTGCTATGAACATTTGGAGTATGCCGTGCCATCATCATGCTTTCAAGCTCATCCCTGTCAGGCATACAGCCCTTTGGAATGACAGCAAGAGTGTCACTCTCGGAAAGCTCGCAATCCTGGTCTATCTGAAATCCGTTTAAAATAACTATGTCAGTTTCCCTGCCAAGTTCACGGCGTACCTCAAAGGCTGTTCCCCATGTGACATTCATTTTTTTTCCATTTAGTGTAATAAGCATTTTCAGCCTCCTCCTACAAACCTGACAATTTCAAGGGTATCTCCATTATCCAGTATTACTTGGGAATAGGTTGTTTTAGGAACAATCTCACCGTTTAGTTCTACGGCAATTCTTGAAACATCATGGTTTTGAGAAATCAAAAAATCCTGCAGGCTTTGTGTAAATGCCAATTCCGTATGAGCTCCGTTTACCTTCATATTAGTGCTTCCTTTCATAAAAATTTCGAAAAAAAAAGCACAAAATGAATTTACACCCGCGGTGGTGTACCCCATTTTGTGCTTCTTTGTTCAATTACCTATATTATAATCCACAGTAAACGTACCAGTCAAGTAAAAACACCTCAGATTTTACCTTATTGGGTTTTAAACTGTGAAATCACAGCATTTAAATCTTCCATAGACTTTAATAATAATTGTGTATTTGATGAGATTCTTTCAAGTTCTTTAGTTTGCTCATGTGTTGTAACTGTATTTTCCTGACAGGTATTATTGATTTGCTCAGCTGTTTTTTCAACAATATCAATGGTTTTTACAATATTATTGCTTTCAGCCGTAATTTGTTTTGTTGCAGAGAATACCTCCAGAATTTGTGTATCTACATTTTCTACAGATTGTTGAATTTCCTCAAATACTTGACTTACCTGAAGGGATTTTTCAAGGCCTTCTGCAACTTTGGCAGTACCTTTTGAAATTGCCGTAACTGCATTTTTGGTTTCTTCACGTATACTTAATATAAGGCTTCTTATTTGGCTTGCGGATACTTTGCACTGCTTTGACAGATTTTTAATCTCGTCGGCAACAACGGAAAAGCCTTTGCTGCATTCGCCTGTGTGGGCTGCTTCGATTGCTGCATTGAGAGACAGCAGGTTTGTCTGGTCTGTTATATCAGAAATTATATCAATAATTTTACAGATTTCATTGGATTTTAAATTAAGATTTTTTATTACTTCCGCAGTATTTGAAATAGTACTGTCAATTTCCTTCATTTGCTCGGCTACTGCATTGACTCTAACCATCCCATTATTTGCTGCAACGGCAGACGCCCGTGCAAGTTCCGTAACATTCTGACTGCTGACCGAAATCTGGTTCAGGCCTGCAGAAACTTGAGAAATGGAATCAAAAACTTCCTTGATGCTTAAAAGTTGTCTATCAGTACTTAATGCTACGTTACGGCTTGTAAGCTCGATTTTTTCCATAACGTCAGAGCTTTTCTGGGAACTTGAGGTTAACTCCTCAGATAAGGCTGAAAGGTGCTGAGAACTTTCGCCTATTTGCAGCATTAATACTCTAAGTCTTTTAATCATAGAGTTAAAGGCTTCTGCTAATTGGCCAAGCTTGTCATTTGATTCAATTTCAGCTCTGATTGTAAGGTCGCCGTCAGCTACTGCGCGAGATACTTCTTCTAACCCGCTAATTGGCCCGGATAGAACCGTACAAGAATACAATACCATTATAATAATAATGCCCAATGACACAGTGAGGTATATTAATAGTACCTCTATTAAATCTTTGTAGTCCTCATGATGAGTTTCACCGGCTTTCGCAACCTGCTCACGGTTATAATTTACAAGAGCATCGGTGGCATTACGCAAATTGTCATAGGCCTCATTTGATTTGTCTGCAAACAAAAGATTAATACCTTCCGTGAAATTATTCTGTTTTGTGTTATCAACAACTTTCCGGCTGGCGTTTATATAGTGTTCCCATAGTATTTCAATTTGTTCCCATTTCTTGGCATATTCTGTTCGTACACTGGAAGTCCTGTTTGATGTTATAATTTTCTGGGCTTCTGTCTCAATATTGCTCATTTCCTTTTCAAACTTTTCAAAGGCCATTTTATCGGCATAAGCACTTTTATAAAGCATAAACCTGTATTCATTGGTTTTATATTCATAGCTCAAAGTATCTATTTTGTGTGCACCCTCTACAGTTGTAAGCCACATGTTATCAAATTCAGTGTCATTCTTATACATTTGCCCGACACTTGCATATGCATATACTCCCAATCCTATCAAAACAGCTGATATAATGCCGAATGATAAAAATAATTTAAATCTTAATGTGAGTGGCAAATTACCTACCTCCTTAAGTTTGAATATGTACTTACGCAAATTTGAGCTATTAATATATTTTATGCTAATTAACGACAAATTGTTAACATAAAGCTGCAAATAAGAACATGTCATTAATATTGAATAAAAAAATATTTGAGCTTAAAGTTAGACAACTCAATAACTACAGGCTAAAGGGTAAAAGTGAATTTAATTCTATATATTGACATGTCATTAATTATGACATATTATTGTGTATAGAATAAATGAAATTAAATTTGATTCCAAAAGAAGGAGGAATGTTTGCTTATGGCAGCTACGGAGAGAATGCCTGTAGGAAGTGTTATATCATTTGCAGGAGAAATTAAATCTGAAATGGTTAACAGATTGTATAGAATGGGGTGGCTTATCTGTGACGGAAGCAGATTAAAAATTGCTGATTATCCCGATCTTTTTCAGGCCATCGGAAATGCACATGGTGGAGATAATAATTATTTTTATGTGCCTGATATGCAAAGCAAGTTTATTAGAGGAGTTAACGGGGATGCCGTTAGTCCGTCAGGTAAGCTGATGGATCCTGATGCAGCTCAAAGAGCGGCTGCTAAAGCCGGTGGAAATGCCGGAAATGATGTAGGTTCCTATCAGGATTTTGCAACAGGACTTCCAAAGGCTGGTTTTTATACTAATGTAAGCGGCAGTCACACACACAACTTACCTCACTTGCCTGATGGTTCCCACAATGCGTATGCCGGAAGTATAGGCAGAGATGGCGGAAAAGAAGCCGGCGCCGATACCAGAACAGGTGAAGCCGGTGTCCATTCTCATGCTATTGTTGGTGGAGGAGATCCGGAAACCCGACCAAGAAATATGAATCTGCATTTCTTAATTAAATTCAGCAAAGACAGCAAATAATCATTTTTTATATAGGAGGAAGAGATATGCCTTTAAAATTTCCCGTAGGTATAGTTATACCTTTTGCCGGACCACTTAAAGAAGACCAGTTGAAATCTTCCGGCTGGCTTCCTTGTGACGGAAGAGTATTGGATAAAGCACAATATTCAGAACTGTTTAATGTAATAGGAACAAAATATGGAGGAGATGGTGTACCTAATTTTTATATACCTGATCTTCGGGGAAGATTTGTTCGTGCAACGGATCATGGAAGAGGGTATGACCCTGATGCACAGCAGCGTAAAGCCACAAGGTCAGGAGCAGTGACAGGAGACAATACCGGTTCAGTTCAGGACTTTGCCACAGGCAGGCCAAAAAATACCTTTATAACAAACGACCAAGGCAATCATAACCACTCGGTTGACCATCTGCCCACAGACTACTGGAATGCAGCATGTGCCATAACCGATAATGAAGGTGCAAATTTCCCGGGACGTACAGCTACATCAGGGGAAGCCGGACAACATTCACACACTATTATATCCGGTGGAGACAGTGAATCCAGACCTATAAATCTTTATATGTATTGGATTATAAAATTCACTTCTGCTGACTATGATGAGTCTATGCTATTAGCTGCAGGGTCTATTGTCTCCTTTGCAGGAGATGCGGTAAATCAGAATAATGACCTGATTGCTAACGGATGGCTTCCATGTACCGGAAGTGCATATGAAGTCAGCAAATATCCTGAACTTTACGAAAATATTTGCAATATATACGGCGGAGACCAGACCAACTTCAATGTACCGGATCTCAGAGGATTATTTGTACGAGGTGTAAACACAAATACATCAGATACCTCAGGAGTACAGGGCTCCACCAGAGTAGGACAAACAGAGGATTACTTGACTGCTCTTCCCAAAGCTGCTAATTTTTCTTTATCCACAGACGGTTTACATACTCACAGTGCGCCAAAACTGCCACATGATAAATATATAGAAAATTATTGTGCAGGACACGAGGTTGCCAATTTTCCTTCAGGCCAAGTAACGGATAATAACGGAAATCATACACATGTTATCGCCGGAGGAGACGCCGAGACACGACCTGTAAATATTTATCTGGACTATATCATTAAATCCAGTAATGTTTAAAGCGTAAATATACAAATAAAGTTAAAAGGAGGTTTCTTTTATGAAAGATTTGGATGGAATATACTATATCCAGAATTTAAGGTATGGATACATTTTTGCAGCTGATGGTGATAAGGATGAGAATGATCACATTGTAGAATCAAGGCCATCAGATGATGATATAAATTACGAAAAATTTAAATTTAAAATTACAAAGCATCCGGGCGGCTATTACTCAATTGAAAATCTCAAGTATGGAACTATGTTTGCAGCCAGCACCACAAAGGATGAAAATGACCATTATGTTGAAGCCGGAAACGTAGGTGATGTAGCTAAATCACAATGGAGAATAGGCTATATTAATGAAGACCATCCCATGCTGGGAATGTACATACAGAATGTAAAGTTTAGTTATATGTTTGCCGCCTCCACCACCAAAAAGGGTTCAGACCATGTTGTAGAAACAGCACCTGACAGCGGTGAAAATGAATTGAAGCTTGATAAATATAAGTTCAGAATAGTTCCCGTATAATAAGTAATTTCATATACGTAAGAAAAAGCATGGATTGGCACAAGCAGCCGGTTCATGCTTTTTTCAACAAATCAAATACTCTTCATTACAGATTGCAGTAACCCAGGAAATCTTGCGTCTAAATCATTGTATCTTATGGACATAAATCTTTGTTTACCTTCAATCCGTACGTTTATAATGCCTGATTCCCTTAAAACCTTAAAGTGATGGGAAAGGGCAGACTTGGTCAAGTCTATGTTACAGCTTGCACAGGTGGTTTCCTGCTGATTTGCAAGGTTTTTAATAATTTGAAGTCTGGTAGGATCACCAAGGGCATTTAAAACAGTAGATAAACACATTTGTTCTGCTGTAGGATGAAATAATTCCCGCAAGTTTTTGTACCTCCTGTATTATTTTAACTTAATATACTATTGAATTATACCACAAGCTGTGATATATTTAAATAGTTCAATTATATTTGAACTATTTAACATAAGTAAACTTTAGATTTTAGAATATAATATATGTGTGGAGGTAGATATTGTGGAATTGCTGCATAAGCCCGTAAATGTAGGAAATCTTAAACTAAGCAACAGATTGGTTATGCCGCCTATGGCTACTGCAAAGTCAGAGGAGGACGGCAAAGTAAGCCGGGACATTATTGACTACTACGATGAAAAGTCAAAGGGAGGCCATATAGGTCTTGTAATTATTGAACACAGTTATATAACCAGAGAAGGCAAAGCCAGTGCGAATCAGTTGTCCATAGCTGATGACAGTGTAATAGAAAATCTGAAAAAATTATCGGAGGTAATCCACAAAAACGGCTCTAAGGCCATTATGCAGATTAATCATGCAGGAAGTGTCGCATCTGCCGAGGTAACCGGAAAGAGTCCTGTAGGCCCATCCGCCGTACCGCATCCGAGAAGTCCGAAGGTGGTTCCTAAAGAACTTACAAAGGAAGAAATAAATGGCATAATAAGTTCATTTGCAAATGCTGCAAAAAGAGTTAAAGATGCGGGTTTTGATGGTGTTGAGATACATTCTGCCCACGGTTATCTTCTGAGCCAGTTTTTGTCTCCTATTAGTAATAAGCGTTCCGATGAATATGGCGGAAATGTTTTAAACAGAATAAAAATACATCTTCAGGTAATTGATGCTGTAAAAAAAGCAGTAGGAGAGGATTTCACCGTTTTTCTGAGACTGGGGGCAGCTGATTATATGGAGGGTGGCACTACAATAGAAGATAGTTCTATTGCAGCTCGTGAGTTTCAAAAGGCAGGCGTGGCAGCTCTGGACATTTCAGGGGGCTTCTGCGGCTATAGTAAGCCGGATGCAAAGGAACAGGGCTACTTCTGGCCATTGACAAAGGCAATTAAGGAACAGGTTTCCATTCCTGTCATACTTACCGGAGGAATCACGGAGCCGGAGGTTGCAGAACAGCTTTTAACTGATGGAAAGGCTGATTTGATAGGGGTAGGCAGAATAATTTTAAATGATTCTGATTGGGCCGCCCGTGCAATGGGTATATAAAGTTAGGTTAATAAATTAATCTCGCAAGGAGGTGATAAAATGATAACAAAGGACTGGTCAATAACTGATATAGTTGAGAAATATCCTAAAACTGCAGAAATATTGATGAACCACGGAATGCACTGTTTCGGGTGTATGGCAGCAAGGTTTGAGAACATAGAACAGGGTGCCATGGCTCACGGTATAAATGCGGATGAACTGATAAAAGAACTTAATGAAGCAATAAAGGAATAATTCCTGTTAGGAATAGTAGACATAAAATAAGCGTAATAACAGAAGGAATTTTACTTCTGTTATTACGCTTATTTTTTACTTCTATTATATAAAGAATATAATTACAAAATAAATAATAAGCAGAGCAAAACCCAGCGGAAGTCCGATTTTTGCCCATTCACGACTCTTAATTCCCAGCTTTCCGGCCGATATGATATTCGGAATATTGCCCGGAATAAGCATTCCTCCGCTAAGCAGCAGCCCCATAAGAATTGCCTGAATCTGTTTGGTACTCATAGCAGGGCTTACCTCGGCAGCTGCAAGTGTTGCATTGTCAAGTACAGCAGAGGATATATTTATCCAGTATAGCAGCATGCTGGGCAGATGAATTACATATGTGTTTATAAGTGGCTTAAAACCTGAACCAAGTAACTCTAAAGCAACTATAAACAAAAATATTTTTATGGCGCGAACAAATACTGCTTTTATGCTTTCAAGCTCCAAAACTCCTTCGTTTTCATCCTTCCAGCTATTTTCTCCCTCAATTTCACTTTGGTTTGCCTTATGCATCATTTTTGCAATCACAGCTCCAAGTATTGCCACAACAAGAACTCCGGGAATAACATATATACCTATGTTTCTGAAAAGATACGTAAAATCAGCTTTCAGAGAGGAAACTACTATAGTTGAAAGAGGCTCTCCTATAGGAGTTAGGGCTGAACCCAAACCAATGGCAAAACAGGATATTACAGTCAGCTTTACCTTCTGACTGTGCTTGAAGGGTAGAGCGTGTACTATCTCAACAAGTATCAAAGCAGCGATTATAGCTGTAATCAGACTGGAAACCAGACCAAGAACTATTATTAACAGAAAAACAAAAATACTTATTGGTATGCGTTTTGTGGCATAACCTACAAATTTTTTGATTTTACCCACTGAAATCCTGAAAATAAATCCGGCTACCAGTACTGCCCCGGTTATAAAATAAAGAAGATAGTTTTCAAATATATGCAGTACTAAGTCCGTAGACAGTGTACCTGAAATTAAGGTTGCTGCAATTCCCATAACCAGCAGAAAGTATTCCAGATTATGCTCTATGGGCTTAAATACGAAAGGTAGTATTAATATTAATGCCAGTACAATCAAAAGACCAATAATCATTTAGTATCCTCCAAAGTCTATTTATTTCATTAAATTAGCTAAAACAATAACAATTCCAATTGCAGCTATAAGATAGCAAGCTACCATTATAAGATGTTTTTTTACGCTATTCATTAGTGTCACCCCCTTTTTTATCTAAATGCATGGGAAACTTTCAAATATTGGGAAGTAATTTATGTTACGAGAACCAGATTTTTCTAAATAAGGACGCGAAAAAGGTGGAAAACTCGTACGCATACGAGCTTCCCACCCCAGAAGCCAAGTACTCTTGAAAACGGTAGTTATCCGTTCAACCGAAAAAAACTTAATTAACTTACGGCTATTATAACACGGTGAAAAAAATTGTACAATATTTATGAGAAACTATGAAAAAAATAAATAACCGGCTTTTGGAAACTGCTATAAGTTTTTTGAATTAATAAGCCACTGGTTTCAAGTGACTATGGATTAATTTGATTATAGAAGCAATGTGAAATTATTACTTTAAATGAGATGTATGGTATAATGTACAGACTAAATTATTATATTATTATTGGACTTAACTATGGAGGATTTTATGGGGCTGAAAATATCTTTTGAAGTACAAAACTTCAAAGCAGTGAGGCTTATTGGTAAAGAGGTGGTTGTTGGCAAGAAAAATCCTGTTCCTGAATTATGGAGTAATATGTTAGAAGACGGTACAAATGAGTTTCTTCAAAATATGCCACAGAGAGTTTCTCCCAGAGGGGACACAATAGGCTGGATGGGTGATTACAATTCCAAGACTAAAGAGTTTACTTACATAGCGGGGGTATTTGCCAAACCGGATACTAATGTTCCAAACGGATTTTCTTATCGCGACATCCCGGAATGTCTAATGGGTATTGGGTGGATAAAAGGAAATACTTCTAATCTGGAAAAGGGGGCACATACCAAAACCGAGAAAATAATGAGAGAAAACGGGTATATGCCTGATTACTCAGTTGTTGGGATTTCAATGGAATACTACTCATTCGATAATTATGCAAATATCAAAGAAGATGGTAACAATATTTTCACTTGTGGATATTTTCTGCCTTGCAAAAAAATAATTTAATTTGTACTTATGAGGTAAATAATGCTGCATTTGTTTTTGAGGGTAAGGCTTCAACGGCAAGACAACTATATATAAAGGACGAACTTATATGGAAAATAAAAAAAAGCTTCTTATTATTAGAATAATTTTATCAGTATTATTAATAATGACACTTATTTTAAGACAGGTACATTTTATACCAGATAGTGTATATCCGATAATTATTAGTCTTATTGCAGTTGTTATAATAATTGGGCCAAACAGACTTTTTAAGTAGCCAACAAAACACAGTAACCAATTAAATTTAACTCACATATATTGGATTTATAAATATATATAAGTGAGTGATTTGCTTTGAGAATTCATGTTGTAAAGTCAGGTGAAAGTATCTATTCAATTGCACAGCAATATAGGGTTTCCCCGGAAAAAATAATATCTGATAATGAGCTGACCAACCCGAATCAGCTGGTAGTAGGACAAACTTTAGTAATACTGGAAGGGACCCGGCGACATGTTGTAGCCCCCGGTGAATCAGTTTATTCCATAGCAAGGTCCTATAGGATAAGTGTTAATGAGCTTTTGGCAGCCAACCCTCAAATTACAGACCCCTCAAGAATACAGCCGGGTATGGTTATTACCATACCTCCGATGACCTATAATTACGGACCTATGGAAGTAAACGGCTATGCCTTTCCCAATATTAATATGGAAGTCTTGAAAAAGACGCTGCCAAATCTGACATATCTCAGTATTTTTAGCTATCAGGTAAGTCCCGACGGGAACCTGAAGTCCATACCCGATGAGCCTCTTATTCAGGCAGCAAGAGCTGCAAAGGTAGCCCCCCTGATGGTTATTACAAACATAAAAGAGGGTGGAGGCTTTGACAGTGATATTGCCCATTCAATACTTACAAATGAGACTGCTCAGACAAATCTTATTAATAATGTTACCCGAAATTTAAAACAGAAAAACTATTTTGGTCTGGACATTGATTTTGAGTATATATATCCGTATGACAGAGAGAGCTATAATAATTTTCTGAGAAGAATCGTAAGAACCTTAAGGCCACTTGGCTATACCATCACTACAGCACTTGCTCCTAAGATATCAGCGACTCAGCAGGGCAAATTGTATGAGGCTCATGATTATCCTGTTCATGGAGCCTTGGTAGACCATGTTATACTTATGACTTATGAATGGGGCTTCACATACAGTGCACCTATGGCAGTATCCCCAATAACCGGGGTTAAGCGTGTTCTGGACTATGCCGTAACGGTAATCCCAAGGCGTAAAATATTTATGGGTATGTCAAATTACGGCTATGACTGGACATTGCCATATACTCCCGGAACTGCTGCAAGAACTGTCACCAATACAGGTGCGGTGGATCTTGCCAGAAGGGAAGGGGCTGAAATTCAGTATGACGAAGTATCTCAGGCACCTTTCTTCTATTATTATGCTGATGACGGAAAACAGCATGTGGTTTGGTTTGAGGATGCCAGAAGCATTTTTGCAAGACTGACTCTGGCCCATGACTACAGGCTTGGGGGAGTGAGCTACTGGACAATAAATCGTTACTTCCCGCAGAATTGGTTAGTTTTAAGCTCTATTTTTAATATAAGAAAGCTCCTCTAATCTTATTGTTACCACTCCATGGTATTGAACAAAAACAAAGACCGTAGCTACAATATGCAAAAAAATGCAAATTGTAGCTGCGGTCTTTGTTTATACAGATAAAAATGTGGTAAATATCAAATGACTATAGACACATAAATAATGTAAATATTTGGTGTGTTTACAATTTAACAATTTCATTGATTATTTAGTATTCCTTTGATAGAATAGTGTAGAAATGTGTAGAAAAATGTAGAATAAAGTAGTAAAATTTAGTAAGCAAAGAGGGGGAAGCCAATTGAAAAGCAAAATACTTATTATTGGTGCAGGCTATGCGGGAATACTCACTGCTAAGAAACTGGCTAAAAAATTCAAAAAGAATGATGATGTAAACATCACTATAATTGATAAAAATCCGTATCATACAATGCTAACTGAGCTCCATGAGGTAGCTGCAAATAGAGTAGATGAGGACAGTATCAAAATCAGCTTGAGCAAGGTGTTTGCAGGCAGAAAGGTTAACGTTGTACTGGATATCGTAGAATCCATTGATTTTGAGAATAATAAGGTTATGGGAAACTGTGATACTTACGAATATGAATATCTTGTACTGGCAGCAGGTTCAAAACCGACATATTTCGGTGTGCCAGGTGCTGAGGAATTTTCCCATAAGCTTTGGTCTTTCGATGACGCTGTTAATTTGAGAGAACATATTCATAACTGCTTCAGAAAGGCTGCAGCAGAAACCAACCAAGAAAAGAAAAAGAAACTTTTGACTTTCCATGTTGTTGGAGCGGGTTTTACAGGAGTTGAAATGGTAGGGGAACTTGCAGAATACGTTCCTGTTCTATGTGAAAAATATGAAATAGACAGAAAAGATGTAAGTATATTCAACGTAGACGTGTTAACACGTACAGTTCCTAACTTGCCTGAAAAGCTGTCAAACAAGGTTGAAAACCGCTTGAAGAAAATGGGCGTTACTATGATGCTTAATAATGGCGTTGTAGGAGTCGGTGCAGACTTTATTGAGACTAAAAACGGAGAAAAGGTTACAAGACATTCTTCCGGAACAGTTATATGGGCGGCAGGTATCGAAAGCTCCGATATTACCAATGAGGCTGCAAAAACTCTTCAATCTGCTGCAAGAGGTCGTATAAAGCTGGATTCATATTTGCGCTCACTTGATAACGACCATGTATACGTAGTTGGAGACAATATGCTCTTTACAGCTGAGGGAGAGGAAAGACCTGTTCCGCAAATGGTAGAGAACTGTGAACAAAGTGCGGCGGTTGCAGCAAAGAATATTTACAGTGCTATTACAGGTAAAGGTGAAATGAAAGCTTACAAGCCATCTTTCCATGGAATGATGGTATGTGTAGGAGGAAGATACGGTGTAGCAAGAGTGGGCTTGCCCAAATTAATGTTTAATCTGCCGTCTTTTCTTGCAATGTTTGCAAAGCATTTCATTAATATTATTTATTTTATACAGGTACTAGGCTGGAACAAAATATTCAGCTACGTAAAACATGAATTTTTCACAATTAGAAATTGCAGAAGCTTTGTCGGCGGACATTTTTCTAACAGAACACCTAGCTTTTTGCTAGTTGCTCTTAGAGTATGGCTTGGTGCAGTATGGCTATTTGAAGGTGTTATGAAGATTGTTGAGGGATGGTTTAGCAAACCACATCTGGCAGGATTCTTCGGTGGGGCTAACGGCTGGTATGACAGTATTCTAAACGGTGCAACCGGCGAAGCAGGAAAGGCCGCTGCAGAAGCAGTTTCCTCGGCTACAGCTGCAGGAGGCGGAGAAGCAGTTGCAGAAGGAGTCAAGCAGATAGGAACTACAATAATTAACTTTGATTTCTTACACCTTTTCCGTGTTATATTTGTAAGTGGAAAGCACCTTGCTGAGTCTGCATTGAGTGATTTTGCATTCAGACTTGATATACCGCTTATGAACACTTTTGTTAATAAAGTTATACTTGGAAATGATTCTATTCAGATGTTTATGCAGATTTCAATAGTAATAGCTGAAATCTTAATAGGTCTTGCATTAATAGGCGGTTTGTTTACTACACCTGCTTCAGCAGTATCTCTTATATTGCAGTTTATGTTCGTGTGTACAACAGGCTTGTATCTGGGAACCTTCTGGATGATATTTGCCGGAATTGCCGTATTAATTGGCGCAGGAAGAACCTTCGGACTTGATTACTATGCAATGCCTTTCCTGAAAAGACAGTGGAAAAAGCTACCTGTAGTCAGAAAATGGTATATATACAATGATTAATGCTCAATATGAGCTTAAAGAGGTGATAGGGTGATTGGAAGATTTTTGAATTATGTTGAAATAAAGACTAAGATAACCAGTACATTTGCATTTCTTATTACAATGGCTTATTTGTTCTATATAGGAAATCCTGTTAACTGGAAGCTTACTTTGATATTTTTTGCATCAATGTTCATATTTGATATGACTACTACTGCAATAAATAACTATATAGATTCAAAAACCAATCATCAATCACTGGGATTTAAAAGGAATACCGCTCTGGCTATTATATATGTAATGCTTGGTATAAGTACGGCACTGGGTTTATATCTTGCATATCTCAGTGATGTGGTAGTACTTCTTATTGGTGGTGTATGTTTCCTGTGCGGTATTTTTTATACTTTCGGGCCTATACCCATATCAAGACAACCTTTGGGAGAGATTTTTTCCGGTTTTTTTTACGGGTTACTGATACCCTTTATTCTTCTGTATATTAACCTTCCAAAGGGAACACTTTTGAATTTGAGCCTTAGTTTAACTGAAATAAATCTGCAATTAAGCATTATGCCTATAATTACAGTAATTCTGCTTTCAATACCACCGGTATGTACTACAGCAAACATAATGCTGGCAAATAATATATGTGACCTTGAAAGGGATATTACAGTAAAGAGATTTACACTGCCCTATTATTTGGGTAAAAGCAAATCAGTTTATCTGTTTGCCGGGTTGTATTATCTCGTGTATCTGGATATCATTCTCATGGTGGCGCTTGGCAAACTGCCTTGGGTATGCCTGTTAGCATTAATATCATTATATCCGGTACAGAAAAACATAAATCTGTTTTTCAAGGAGCAGGATAAAGCAAAAACTTTTATTGTTTCCATAAAAAATTATGTGCTTATAATGAGCTCCATATCATTGCTGATTTTTATAGGAGGACTCTTATTTCAGGGTAATTAAGGAGTTAATATGAAATTTGCTAAAAAGACAGACATTTTAATAATAATAATAATTCTCATATCCGGAGGAGTTTTGTGGGCAGTATATAACAGCTCCTTTTCAAAAAAGCCTGCAAAAGCTGAAATATACTATAAATCTCAACTTGTTGAAACTGTTGATTTGACTAAGGGTAAGGATAAAACCTTCAGTATACCCCAATCCAAGCATGTAGTATTTCATCTTTCAGCTGATGGCAGGATACGTTTTGAAGAATCAGATTGTCCGGATAAGATTTGCATAAAGACAGGATGGCTTGACAAGGTTGGACAGACTGCGGCATGTCTTCCTAATGAAGTATTTCTAAAAATAGTGCCACAGGATAATAACCGCAGCAACGATGATATAGACATGATAATAGGTAAATAGGAAGGTCAATATTGCTCATGAATAATTCAAGGAACAGTATGACAAAAACTAAACAACTGGTTCTTACTGCATTGCTTTTTGCTGTTGCCTTGGTACTTTCTGTAGTTGAGAATTCTTTTCCGCCAATATCGGCAGGAATTCCCGGTATAAAACTTGGACTTTCCAACATTGCCGTAATGTTTGCTCTATTCTTTTTATACAAAAGACAGGCATTTACAATTGCTGTTTTAAAGGCACTGTTCGTCTTGTCTGTAAGAGGACCTATAGCAGGCTTACTTAGCCTTGGCGGAGGAGTTTTGTCCATAGTTGTAATGGCGTTGCTGGTATTTGCTTTTAAGGATAAAATTTCATATCTGATTCTTAGTATCTTTGGCTCAGTAGCACATAACGCAGGTCAGTTTATTATTATATCAATTCTTTATACAAACATGTATCTTTGGGTTTATTTGCCTGTGCTTTTATTTGCAGGGGTAATCGCAGGGATAGCAACATCTACCTTACTCAGGTTTATTTTACCGGCCCTTAAAAAGCTGGCTTAAATAAAAACATATACAATTATATAGGAGGACTTCTTATGAAAAAAATTATTTCGCTAGTAATGAGTTCTGTTTTGGCAATTTCACTTCTTGCCGGCTGTGGCTCATCATCCGATTCAAGTAATTCAACAAATTCAGCTCCATCTACTTCCGCAAGCAGCTCTACTGCAGCTGTAAGCAGTGAAGCAAATGGAGATGCTGTTAAAACAGGACTCGCTGTTATTTCATCAATAGCAAATTCCAAAGATGCAGGAAAAGAAGATGGTCTTGGACAAGTTGATTCTACTGTTGTTGCAGTTACAGTAGATAAAGACGGTAAAATTGTTAAGTGTGCTATTGATGCAGCACAGACAAAGATTAATTTTTCAGCAGCAGGCAAACTTACTACTGACCTGAAAAAAGAATTCAAATCAAAACAGGAATTGAAGACTGCATACGGAATGAACAAGATTTCTAAACTTGGTAAGGACTGGAATGAAGAAGCTGATGCTTTTGCAAAATATGTTGAAGGTAAAACAGTTGCTGAAGTAAAGGGAATAGCTGTAAATGCAGAAGGTGTTCCATCAGATAAGGAACTTTCCGCTACAGTTACAATACATATTGCGGACTTCACTGCTGCAATTGAAAAGGCTGTTAACAGTGCAAAGGACCTTGGTGCAAAAGCCGGAGACAAGCTTGGACTTGGTGTTACTACAAACATCAGCAAGTCAACTGATGCAGCCGACAAGGACGGAGTAGCACAGGCTTACTCAAATTACTCAGCTACAACATTTGGTGCAGACGGAAAAGTAACCAGCTGTGTTATTGATGCTTCACAGTCAGACGTGAAATTCTCTAAGGCAGGAAAAATCACTTCAGATTTAAAGGCTCCTTTAAAGAGTAAAATTGAACTTGGTGCTGACTATGGTCTTGGTAAGGTTTCAAAAATTAAAAAAGAGTGGTTTGAACAGACAGAAGCTCTTGCAAAATACGTTGCAGGAAAAACAGCTGATGAAATCAAGGGTATTGCTGTTAATGCAGAAGGAGTACCTTCACAGGCAGAATTAACAAGCTCTGTAACAATTCACATTGGCGACTACCAGGCTGTTATAGCTAAAGCAGCTGCAAATGCTAAATAATTGTTGAATTAAAACAAATCATCCACAAATAATATAAGTAATAAATCAAATTCAATGCTTAAATTGGGGTTGTCACAAAATTAGTTTTTTCTTAAACTGTACGTGAGTATAAATTGTATACGGGAGTACGGGTGCTAAACAGAAAAACTTTGTGTTTTGTAACAGCCCCGTTTAAGCTTAATTTTTTAAATGAAAAAAGTGCCGAATGGCTTACGGAGGCTAATATAAAATGAAAACGTTAAAAAAACTGACAGTGATAATACTTATACTGGCATTTTCCATAAATCTTACGGCATGTGCAGACAAGAAGAAAACCAGATATGAAGCAGAATTTCTTGTGCTTTTTGATACCGTAACAAAAATTGTTGCATATACTGACACCAAAGAAGAATTTACAAAGTATTCTCAGCTAATATATGATAACCTGAAAGAATACCATGAACTATATGATATATATCATGATTATCCCGGGAAAAACAATATAAAGACTATAAATGATAATGCAGGAAAAAAGCCTGTTAAGGTAGACAAAAAGATAATAGACCTACTGCTTTTTTCCAAGGAGTGGTATAAAAAAACCGACAGTAAAATGAATATTGCATTTGGTTCTGTTTTGAAAATATGGCATGATTACCGTACGGCAGGTTTGGATAATGAAGAAAATGCCAAAATACCTCCTATGGATATTTTAAAAAAAGCATCACAACATACGAATATAAATAAACTTAAAATAGATGAAAAAAACTCCACCGTCTATCTGGAAGACCCTGAAATGAATCTGGATGTTGGTGCTGTGGGAAAAGGATATGCAACAGAACAGGTCAGCAAAATTGCTGAGAAAAACGGCTTTAAATCCGGACTTGTAAGTGTGGGGGGGAATATACGCTCCATAGGAAACAAGGGCGTTGACAATCAGTTGTGGAATCTGGGAATACAGAACCCGGACACAGAAAGCAAAAACTCAACTTTGAAGCTCATATATGTTGCCGATAAATCAGTTGTTTCAAGCGGAGACTATGAAAGATACTACACAGTAAACGGTAAAAGATATCACCATATTATAGACCCAAACACCCTGTTTCCGTCAGAATACTTTTCAGCAGTTACTATAGTCACCCATGATTCAGGCATGGCTGATGTATTATCTACTGCTATTTTCAATATGCCCTTTGAACAGGGAAACAAATTGATTGAATCCTTACCTGATACTGAGGCACTGTGGGTTACTAAGGATGGTAAAATAAAGTACAGCAAGAATTTTGATAAATATTTAAATAAATAAGTTATCGTATAAGTTCCGGTTTTTAGTTATAATAGGTTAGTGTGCAAGAAAGCATAATAACTTATTATGGCAAGGAGGCCTGACCCTTATGAACAACCCAAGTAATAATTGGAAGAAGAATATAATACTGTTTCTGACCAGTCAGACCATATCATTATTGGGCTCATCTTTGGTTCAATATGCTATTATTTGGTATATTACCATGACTACACAGTCCGGCGTAATGATGACCATATCCATTATCTGCGGTTTCGTCCCTACATTTTTCCTTTCACCCTTTGCAGGGGTATGGGCAGACAGATATAACCGTAAAGTTCTTATAATGGCATCCGATAGTTTAATAGCACTGGCTACACTTATAATGGCGATTTTGTTTATGGCCGGATACAACAGTATGTGGCTGCTTTTTGTGGTTCTTGCAATAAGGGCACTGGGAACTGCTGTTCAGACACCTACGGTAGGTGCTTTTATACCCCAGATTGTACCTCAGGAAAACCTTACAAAAGTCAATGGAATAAACGGCAGTATACAAGCGCTGGTTATGCTTGCATCGCCAATGCTGAGCGGTGCATTAATGAGTGTTACAACAATTAATCTCATATTTTTTATTGATGTCTTTACAGCTGTAATCGCAATTATAGTTCTTCTTTTATTTGTACATGTTCCCGTACATTCAAAAGCTGTGAACAAACAGTCCGGAGGCTACTTTAAAGATTTTCATGAAGGTCTCATATACACAAAAAACCATAGATATTTAAGAACGTTTTTTATTTTTGAAGCGCTTTTTTTAATATTAGCAGCTCCGGCGGCATTCCTTACACCACTTCAGGTTACAAGAACTTTCGGAAATGATGTGTGGAGGCTCACGGCAATTGAAATTGTGTTTTCAGCAGGTATGACTTTGGGCGGGATTATCATGGCATCCTGGGGCGGCTTTAAAAACAAAGCCCATACCATGGCATTATCTACACTGGTAACGGGCATTTGTACCTTGGTACTGGGGATAATACCCGTATTCTGGATATATCTGTTCTTTATGGGGGCGATAGGATTATCAATGCCTGTTTTTAATATTCCATCAACTGTCCTTTTACAGGAAAAGGTTGAAGAAGAGTATATGGGCAGGGTATTTGGAGTTATGTCAATGATTACCAGCTCTATGATGCCGGCAGGTATGCTTGTGTTTGGCCCTATGGCGGATTATATAAAAATAGAGTGGCTGCTGAGAGTTACGGGAGTACTTATAGTATTTATAGGAATTGCGTTATACTTGAACAAGATTCTATTAGAAGCAGGTAAGCCCAGTACACAGATATAAGTAATAAGTAAAACGGTTGAATAGAGGGCTTGTAAGCTCAAGAATTACTTACAAGCCCCAAAAAAACATATTATTTACTTAGCCTTTTGATAGAATTCCTTCTATCTCATCCATTTGATTTTTTGATAAAGGACCAAAATTTATTGCCTTTGCGTTTTCTTCAACTTGCTTTGTTGTTTTAAATCCGGGAATAGGTATAGTGCTATCACTTTTACCCCAAATCCATGCTATAGCACCCTGAACTAGAGTACGACCATTGCTGGTTAGGATTTCTTTCACTGAATTTAGTTTATCAAGGAACTCAGGTACAGGCTTTCCGTCTTTGAAATATTGAATCCAAGAATGACCCGCACCTCGAACATCATCTTTTGGCAACAAAGATTCTGCATTAAATTTGCCAGTTAGGAACCCCATAGCCAGAGGGCTGCGGTTAATACTGGCAAGGTCGCTGTTTTTGCAGAATTCAACTAATTGCGGAGCATCATTAAAAACATTTAGGCAGTGCTGAATAACAGAACAATTAGGTCTTTCTGCAAATAGTTTAGCACCATCAATAAAATCAGTGCTCCAACCATATGTGCGAATTTTACCCTTTTTGACAAGCTCGTCAAGAGTCATACATACTGTTTCCACGTCGGAGATTAATATATTACCTTCATGAAGCTGGTAAACGTCAATGTAATCGGTATTGAATCTTTTAAGGGAGGCATCACATGCTCTCTCTATGTAATCAGGAGTAAGATTGACACCATATAAGGTTTTAGTTGTTTCGTTACCAAAATTTCCAAACTTTGTAGCAAGTACAATGTTGTTCCTTTTTCCTGCAATGGCTTTTCCGATTATTTCTTCACTATGACCAACACCATAGCAATCTGCAGTATCCAAGAAGTTTATACCAAGTTCTAAAGCTCTGTGTATGGCTTTAATTGACTCAGCATCATCAACATCACCCCAACCGTCGTACATTCCGGCATAAAAGAATGGTCCGCCAATAGCCCAACAACCCAATCCTAAGGGGCTGACTTCAATTCCTGACCGTCCAAGTTTTCTCTTGAATTCTTGATTCATATAAAATACCCTCCTAACATATAATTTAATTTCTTATACCATCCAGAAATACAGTTGTACATTTAACAATATCCTTTTCTATATCCTTTTCATCGTAAAACTTAACCGTCATGGAAAACCCTATCATCATGTAATAAAAAGATAAGGCAACATCGTTTGCAGGTACATTTCTGATATTTCCGTTTTTGATTCCATGTTCTATAATATTTGTGATTTTGTTTATGAAAAGCATTTCGATTTCATATGTTTTTTGTAAAATATAGTCTTTTAAATATTCTGGCGGATAATAATAATATCTATCCCAGAAGACCATTTTGTTATTATTCTTACAGTTATTTAAGTAGCCTGAAAAAATACTTACTAATTTCTCCAGACAGTTTAACTCTTCACTATAAGCTGTCAAATTATCAATAAAAGAAGAGTAATCTTCTAAAATGTCATTGAATATAGCTGTAAATATACTTTCTTTACCTGAGTAATGTGAGTATAAGGAGGCTTTCTTAATTCCAACAGCTTTGGCGATATCATCCATGTGGGTACCAAAATACCCCTTGCCTGCAAATAACTCTAATGATTTGTTCAGTATCTCATTTTTTTTTATATGACCTCCTTAAATACTACCTACCGTTTGGTAGTATTGTATATTATTATATTAAGTTTTACAATACCAAATACCATATTTTTAAAATTTTGTTATTAACCCGGATAATAACAGTTCTGTATAAACTCCATAAAAGGCAATAATGAGCCATGTGACAATCCTGTAAAAGACAGAAAATATAAATAGTTGATGATTGTGGTTGTTTAAATGTATAATATTTATCAGTTGAACTGGAAAGAAGGCGGTTAATTGGCGAATTTAAACAACCCGTTTATATCATTGAGACATAAAAATTTTCGGTATTATTGGTTTGGAATGTGCATTTCACAAATAGGAACCTGGATGCAGAATATAGCCCAACCTCTGCTTGCTTATAAACTAACTGATTCTCCCTTTTTGCTTGGGTTGGTAGGAGCACTTCAATTTTTGCCTGTACTGTTGTTTTCTTTATTTGCCGGAGTTATAATTGATAGATTTCCAAAGAAGAAACTTCTTATAATCACTCAGTCAGCATCTATGTTAATAACACTTATTCTTGCGATTTTAGCCTTTACGGGAGAAATAAGATACTGGCACCTGATAATAATGGCCTCTGCCATTGGAATGGCAAATACCTTGGATATGCCTGCAAGACAATCCTTTGTAATTGAATTGGTTGGAAAAGAAGACCTTATGAATGCAATCGCACTGAATTCCACTGTTTTTAATATTTCAAGAATTATAGGGCCTGCAATAGCAGGTATCTTAATGGAATATTCAGGCGTAGCTTTTTGTTTTTTTGCAAATGCAATCAGCTTTGGAGCTGTTTTAATAAGTTTGTTCTTCATAAAGCCACAAAAGTTAGAGAATGGAGAGGTGGAAAAGGGTAAGACCATATTTCAAAATATCGGAGAAGGACTTAGGTATATATTGAGAAGTGAAATTCTTTTCTCCACTATAATAATTATGGCTATAGTAGGCACTTTTGCTCCAAACTTCAGTGTACTGATACCGGTATTTACGTCCAAGATTCTTCATATGAAGGAAGCCGGATTCGGGTATCTTATGTCTTTTATGGGAGTTGGCTCACTGTTTGGTGCAGTTTACGTAGCAGCTTTCAGCAGGTCAGGCCCAAAAAGGATTATACTACGCATCGTTCCTGTTGCGGTTGGTTTGCTCTTGATATTAATTGCATTTACGGATAAATTCATACTTACGGGACTTGTTCTTGCCATAACAGGCTTTTTCTTCGTTATGTTCAGCTCAAGTTCAAATTCAGCATTACAGCTTAATACAGACAATGAATACAGGGGAAGAGTTATGAGCATATACACGTTGGTTTTTGCAGGCTCAACACCTATAGGCAATTTGTTTGCAGGTGCAATGACACAATTCTACAATGCACGGATTGGTTTTGTATCTTGCGGTGCAGCTATAGTCGTACTAATGATTCCCATACTTATATTATTGAAAGGGGCAAGACTCTTTGCAAAACAATAACACTACTTACAACAGCTTTAAATTAAACAGATTTTTGGTACTGATAATGGCTGCAGCAACCGGAATAACTGTAGCAAACCTTTATTATATTCAGCCGTTGCTTGCGGAAATTGCAACAGAATTTAATGTTACACAGGTAAGCGTGGGGTTTGTGGCTATGCTTACTCAGGCAGGATATGCTCTGGGAATGTTATTTTTACTTCCTCTTGCAGATATAAAGGAAAAAAGGAAATTAATAATCACTATGCTTTGTTTCTCCTGTGGCTCTCTTTTGCTAATGTTTTTTTCAAATAGTATTATAATGATTGCAGTTTCATCTTTTGCTATAGGCTTTACTTCTGTAGTACCTCAGTTTATAGTACCTTTGGCTGCACAGCTTGCTGACCCCAAGGAGAGAGGCCGGATTATAGGAACTGTAATGAGTGGTTTACTTATTGGTATACTTTTATCACGTACCTTTAGCGGATTGATAGGAGAATATATGGGCTGGAGGGTTGTATACCTGATAGCGGCGGTTATGATGCTGGTATTGGCTGTGTTTCTGAGAAAGTTCATACCGGAATGCCCCGGTATTTCAAGCCTTGGCTATAAGGATTTGTTCAGGTCAATGGGTAAGCTGGCTAAGGAGCTGCCGGTTTTAAGAGAGGCTTCTCTTAACGGAGCTATGATGTTTGCTGCTTTTAGCGCATTTTGGACAACCCTTGTTTTTCTCCTTCAAAGCCCTGCATACAAAATGGGAGCAGATGCCGCCGGATTATTTGGCCTTATAGGAATAACAGGTGCGTTGGCAGCTCCTGTAGTGGGCAGGATTGCAGATAAAAGAAGTCCCAGATTTACGGTAGTAATAGGTATGTTTACTGTTACAGCGGCATATCTGTGTTTTTTATTCCTTGGATTTAAGCTTTGGGGGCTGATAACAGGTATAGTATTGCTGGATTTGGGTGTTCAGGCATGTCAGATTTCAAACCAGGCAAGAGTTCACGCATTGAGTAATGAAGCAAGAAACAGGATAAATACGGTGTTTATGGTATCATATTTTGTGGGAGGGGCAACAGGCTCATTTATGGGTTCCTTCAGTCTTGAACATTTTTCATGGACGGGGGTATGTATATTCGGTCTGGTAACACAAATTATTGCGTTTACAGGTTATATAATAAGAAGTAAAAGGTATAATGGAAAGTTAAGTATAAACAAATTAGACGATAGTAATTAATCATATGCAGACTGGCTATTGGATTGTATAATGGCAGATACTTGTTAAAAAATACAGATGTATAATTTGAGATTTAATAGGAATATTTACAAGTGTGCTATACTATATTGACAACAGTCCTTTAAGTGTGGTATTGTCTGCTTCTAGAAAAAAATTTTGACTCTTACCTCTGTGAAGCACCTTGATATTTTCAAGAATAATCCGTTGTTAGGTAGAGAATAACTTGTTATATGGAAAGGAAGAGGGCCATGAATAAAGCAGAACTTTTGGGTAGATGGACTAAAGAAAAGTCCGAAGAACTTTATGGAATTAAGAATTGGGGAGCCGGCTATTTTTCTGTATCTGACAATGGAGAGGTTATGGTAAATCCTTACAAGGATAACAGCTCTGCGGCTGTAAGCCTGATGGATATTATATCAGGAGTTCGGGAACGCGGACTGGACATGCCTGTACTATTGCGTTTTGAAAATTTGCTGGATTCACAGATTTCATTTTTAAATAATTCATTTAATGAGGCTATGCACAAGCTTAACTATAAGGGTGCATACCGCGGAGTTTATCCCATAAAGGTAAATCAGCAGCAGCAGGTAGTAGAGGAAGTGACAAGATTCGGTCAGAGATATCACCACGGACTTGAAGTAGGCAGTAAGGCGGAACTGGTTGCCGCACTTTCGGTAATGAAGGATAAGGAAGCCTGTCTGATTTGTAACGGATACAAAGACGAAGAATTTATAGATTTAGGCCTGTATTCAGTAAAAATGGGCTTTAAATGCTTTTTTGTAATAGAGATACCCGGGGAACTGGATATTGTTCTTGAGCGTTCAAGGGCATTGGGGATTAAGCCTAATATTGGTATACGTATAAAGCTTTCTGCAAAAGCGGGGGGACATTGGACTGAATCCGGCGGAGACCGCAGTATATTCGGACTGAATATGTCTCAGGTGATTTCAATGGTTGACAGGCTGAAGGAAGAGGGAATGTTGGATTCTCTTAAACTATTGCATTACCATCTGGGCTCACAGATACCGAATATCAGAGATATACGTTCGGCAGTTCTTGAGGCAGCCCGTGTTTATGCGGAACTGGTAAAAGAAGGTGCACCCATGGGGTATCTGGATTTGGGCGGCGGATTGGCAGTAGACTATGACGGCTCAAATACAAATTACACCAACAGCCGAAACTACACTGTTGAGGAATACTGCATGGATATTGTAGAGGCTGTTATGACTACCCTTGATTCAGGCGACGTACCTCACCCTGTAATTGTTACAGAGTCAGGGCGTACTACGGTTGCGTATTATTCGGTGCTTATATTTAATGTACTGGATACTGAGAAATTTGAAGAGCATGATATACCTGACAAGCTTGACGAAAGTACATCAGAGCAGATACGAAACCTGTTTGATGTAAATAAGAATATAACACTCAAAAATATACAGGAGTGCTATAACGATGCCCTTTATTATAGGGATGAAATACGTGATATGTTCAAACATGGACGTATCAGTCTTCGTGAACGTGCATTTTCTGAAAAGATATTCTGGAATACTATTAACCAGATAGCGAAGGAAAAACAAAAGCTGAAAAATGCTCCCCCTGACTTGGAGGATATTGAAAGTGCAATTGCAGATATTTACTACTGTAATTTTTCTGTATTTCAGTCAATACCTGACAGCTGGGCCATAGATCAGCTTTTCCCTATAATGCCTTTGCACAGGCTGCTTGAATTGCCTAAAAGAAATGCGGTAATAGCGGATATAACCTGTGACTGTGACGGAAAAATAGACCAATTTATAGATTTACACGACGTAAGAACAACACTTCCGCTGCATGAGTTTAAAAGCGACCACGACTACTATCTTGGTGTATTTTTGGTGGGGGCATATCAGGAGACCTTAGGGGACCTTCACAATTTGTTTGGAGACACAAATGTTGTCAGTGTCAGAATAAACGGTGACGGTACCTATGACCTTGTAAAGGAAATCCATGGGGACAGTGTTTCTGATGTGCTTTCATACGTAGAATTTGACCCTAAGGATATGCTGGTAAGCTTCCGTGAAAAAGCTGAGCAGGCAATTCATGAAGGTTTAATAAGTGCCAGTGAGAGACCTGAAATAATGCGTGCATATGATAACGGATTGAGAGGGTACACCTATTACGAAAGATAATAAATAAAGACTTTAAGGGGAGGCTGCAAAACAGAAATACTTTGTGTTTTGCAGCCTCCCCATGCTATTAATACAATAATAACTATTTGCCTAAATCTTCCCAATGCTCATAAGCTTCATATAGCTCTGAAAAAGCTCCTGCTCTGTCTTTTGCCAGTATGGAACCTCTTAGTCTTGCCAGATTAATACTAAATGCATTAATTTCGTCACGTTCTGAGCTGAACTGAACCCTTCTGACGATTTTCTTCCAGACTTCAGACAGATTGTTTGTATCCTTGACAGCTTTATCCCAGTCGTCCTTTTGGATATCATTGATAACGGCATTTATTGACTGAGGTATACTGTCATTCTTCCCAAAGGGTTTTTTTAAGAATATATCACTTTCCATAACAAAAATAAACAAAACTATTGTAACAATAGGAATAGTTATAACCAGAAATTTTCTCATTTTGCTTCACTCCATTAATATGGTCCTTTGTAATCACCGATATCAGTGATTTTATTCATATGGTCTTTGTATAAATCAATATACAGGGAACCAGAAGGGTCTAAGGTTGCAAGAAAAACATCTGAAATATTTGATATTTTGTGCTTTTTAAGTTCCTTTAAAAGCCATTTTTTATCCTTATCCAATTGCCGTAGATTTTCTTCTATTAATATTCCGTCATAAATCAGTTCAGTACTTATACCGGTTGTTTTTTTCTGAATATTCATGTCCTTTGGGGTAAAATTCTGAAATTCAGGCTTTCTCAGAACTGATAATTGACCATTTGGCTCAATAATGGCAAAATCGACCTCATTCAAATCAAATACATCCTTGTTCCTCAGCAACTCAGTAATATCCGAAACTCTGAACTTCATTTTTTTCAAAGTCTTCTCCATTATTTTGCCGTTCATAATTACTATGGTAGGCTCATTTTCCAAGTACTTGGCAACATATCTCCATCTTAAAGTTATATATTCCAGTAATAGACCCAAGGCCGCCCATACCAGTAACCCTATCCAATGGGGCAAAGAACGGCTGGAAAGGTCCGTTGACAAGGTCGCCGCTATGGAGCCGATAGTTATTCCAAGAATATAATCAAAAAATGTCAATTGACTTATTTGTTCCTTGCCTAATATTCTGGTAAATATCAACAGTGAAAAAAAGCTTATAATTGACCTGACGCATACTACCAGTCCTTCGTTCAATTCGCTTCCTCCCCATTACCGATAATTAGTTATTATTCTGTTGTAAATAATTTTTATACAATTAAAGCAAAATAAATACAAGGAGGTGGATATTTGGTGTTAATCGGAGTTGACATAAGAAGGAAACTTGTATTTTTGTGGCTGGTGTTATTTCTTTTAATATGGATAGTTTTTTCTGTGTGTTTTAAGACTGGAGCCATGAAAAGCCAACTGGAAGCAGTTGAACAAGCAGTATCAAATAAAGATTGGCCAAGAGCGGAAAAAGAAACAGAAAAATTCACAGCTAATTACAAGTCAAGAAAGTATTTAATTGAAATTAATAATTCAAGTGAAATATATATTACATTCAGCCATACAGTTGAACAATTATCTGTTGCAGTAAAAAATAAACAGGATAGTGCACTGGAGTATGCGGGATTATTGAAAGCAGCACTCCGATATGCGATACAGCCATTTGCAGAGCCGTAAAACGGCATTTAATTAAGTGTGGGAGAAAAATATGCAAACAGTTTTAACTTATTCTGTAAGAGTGGTTTTAGTTTACTTTTTTACTTATTTATCAACAAGAATACTTACAAAAAAAGCAATCGCTCAGATGACGGCATATGAAATTGCAGGACTGATGGTTATTGGAAATGTTGCAGCTGAACCACTGGTTGACAAGGTAATGATTAAATCTGTTTATGGAACAGGTCTGTTGATACTATTAATGTTAATAACATCAAAGATAGCTGTTACAGCCAAATTTACAAAAGTAATGGAGCATAGTGCCTCTATCATTATAAATGACGGTCAGATAGACTTTAATGAATTGAGGAGACTGAATATCAGCTTGAATGTGCTTTTCGGCATGTTGAGGCAGCAAGGGTTCGACCGGGTTTCAGATATTGAAGCAGCAGTTTTAGAGCCTAACGGTACACTTTCTGTTTTTGCTAAGGCACAGAATAGGCCTGTTACCAAAAAGGATATGAATATTAATGTGTGTGATAAGCCAATCAGTATGCCACTGATAATGAATGGAAGAATTGTAAAGGAAAATCTTGAGTATGTTGGCAGGAGTGAAGTCTGGTTGGTAGAGGAGTTAAAAAAACAGGGAATAAAGGATTATACAAATGAAGTTTTCCTCGTAGAGTTGGATTCTTCATGGAATGTAATAACTTACAGAAAATGATTTAGAAAAGTATTTTAACAATTGTTGTTTCAAAGCTAAATACGGTGGTATAATGTTAAATTATATTGCTGAAATTTACATGCGGAGGTTCCAAATGAATATCAAATATGGTATTATAGGGTTAGGCGGTATAGCTCAGGTATTTGCAAGAGCTTTAAATGCCGTTCCGGATACAGAACTAGTGGCTGTAGCTTCCGGCAACAGGGAAAGAGCAGAGGCTTTTTCCAAAAAATTCGAAGCATCAAAAATTTATGACAGCTATATTGAATTAATACAAGATAACGAAGTAGATGTCGTATACGTCGCACTCACACACAATTTTCATTTTAATATAGTTAAGATGTGTCTTGAAAACGGTAAGGCCGTTTTATGTGAAAAACCTCTTGCCATAAATAAAGAAGATGCAGAAGAGCTGGTTGCTCTTTCCAGAAGTAAGAGGGTGCTTTTAATGGAGGCTATGTGGACTCGCTGTCTGCCTTCCTTTCAAAAAGCAAAAGAATGGGTAAACTCAGGCAGGATAGGTGATGTTAGGCTTGTAGATGCAAAATTCTGCTTTAACACACCTTATGACCCTGAACACAGACTTTTTAATCCTCAACTCGCAGGGGGCAGCCTATATGATGTCGGTGTATATGTAATAGAATTTACAACCGGAATTTTGGGAGAAAAGCCTGACATGGTAAGTGGGTTTGCAACGAAAGCAGATACTGGTGTAGATGATTTTGCGGTTATTAATATGAGCTTTAAATCAGGTGCACTGGCAATGTTAAGCTGTGGAGTTAGGGCTGACGTAAACCGGGATGCCGGGATTTACGGTACTAATGGAAGAATAGTTCTATATGAGTTCTTCAGTTCAAAGAAGTGTGAGCTTTACGACAATAATAATAATCTGGTTGAATCATTTGAAGATGATTGCCAGGAAGGTTTTGTCTATCAAATAAAACATTTTAATAAATTATTTGAAAAAGGCAAGCTTGAAAGTGATATAATTCCTCTTGAAGATACGGCAAATTGTGCCGATATATTTGATAAGCTGATGAATCAGTGGGGAATTGTGTAGAAAATTAATAAAAATACCCCCTTAAAATAACAAACTATAACGAATGAATATATTGCTGATAATAATTGTCTGCAAATTATATTTATTATGGGGGGATACAAATGAAATTAAAAAAAGTATTGATTGGATCGTTGGCATTTATAATTTTAATGACGTCTTTGGTAATGCCGGGTGTGTTGGCAAAGAGCAGTAATACAACTTCAAAGTATACGATAGCTGACAGCAATAAACCGGATAAAAATGCCAACAGTATGAAAAAGCAGGATAGAGCTGCAGAGAAGGCAGCTATCAAAGCTACTTATTCTAAAGATGAGCTTGCAAAGCTGAAAATTACAGGGGATAAAATCAAAAAAAATAATAAAAATGTCACAGTATTACCGGTAGAAAACATAATTGTTAAGGGTGCAAAAGTAAAATTTGATACACCACCGGTCATCAAATCCGGTAGAACATTAATTCCGGTAAAGGCATTATCAGAAGCTTTCGGAGCTGAGGTTAAATGGATTTCTGCAGAAAGAAAGGTTCTCATTACAAAAGATAATACTGAAATAGTTCTTCAATTAGATAATAATAAAATATATGTAAACGGCGTTGAATCAAAGATTGATGTACCAGCATGTTCAATAAACGGAAGAACTGTTGTTCCAATAAAATTTATTGTTGAGAAGATGGGATTATTGGTGAAATGGGATAGTGATTCACAGGTAGTTGAGATTGAAAACCCGACTCCTACTGTTCCGGCACAATCAACAACAACACCCGCAGAGACGACAACAATGCCAGCACAACCAACAACAACACCGACAGAGCCAACAACACCAGGACAGACAGCACAGTAAAACATCCGTATCAAATGCGGAGTATTCTCTGTTATGTCAAGGGGGAGATACATTAATTGGATATACAACAATTATATAAGGATATGGAGACATTAAGAGAAAGACTGAACCTAAAACTGGAAGATTGTCTGGAAAATGGAGGCATGAGCTTGGAAGTTTTAGGCTTAAGCCAAAAACTTGATGAATTAATAGTTGAATATATGAAGCAGGCAAAGCCTGACACTGGTACAGAGAGTAATGAAGTTGCTTGATATTGAATAAATATGTTAATAAAACGGGACTTGCAGGAATAGAACTTTTCTATCTACAGGTTCTGTTTTTTTGTTATAATTCCGTTAGAAACCTTTACGAGTGATGGCAAACGGATAGAAAATTAGTGTTAATCACATAATATACTTATATGCAGATAAATTATATTGATTTTTGATATTATTTTCTGTATAATCACCGTGAAGTAATTATGATATGTAAATCAGGAGGTATTGATGATATGGGAAAGGCTTTGATAATTGGTGCGGGTGGTGTAGCAAGTGTTGTTATCCATAAATGCTGTCAGAATCCCGATGTATTTGAAGAAATATGTATAGCCAGCAGAACATTGGAGAAGTGCGAGGCTATAAAAAATAAATTGGCAGGAAGCAAAACTAAAATTCAAACAGCACAGGTGGATGCTGATAATACTGATATGCTAATCGACCTTATCAATAAATTCAGGCCGGACATTGTTATAAATGTAGCACTTCCATATCAGGATTTGACTATAATGGATGCATGTCTTGCAACGGGTGTGGACTACCTCGATACTGCAAATTATGAACCGCCTGAGATACCGAAATTTGAATATAAATGGCAATGGGCTTATAAAGATAAATTTGAAAAGGCTGGGATAACAGCACTTTTGGGTAGCGGTTTTGACCCGGGTGTAACAAGTGTTTTCTGCGCATATGCCCAGAAACATTATTTTGATGAGATACATTATATAGATATAGTTGATGCAAATGCAGGAGATCATGGATACCCGTTTGCAACTAACTTTAATCCTGAGATAAATATACGTGAAATAACTGCAAAAGGAAGCTATTGGGAAAACGGGGACTGGGTTGAAACAGAGCCACTTGAGTTAAAAAGGGTTTACGATCTTCCAGAAATAGGACCAAAGGATGTTTATTTGCTGCACCACGAAGAAATTGAATCTTTGGCACTGAACATAAAAGGTGTAAAAAGAATTCGGTTTTGGATGACTTTTTCAGAGAAATACCTAACACACTTGAAGGTGCTTGAAAACGTGGGTATGACATCTATCGAGCCAATTGATTTTGAAGGACAGAAGATTATTCCTCTGCAGTTCCTGAAGGCTGTACTTCCTGATCCTGCTTCACTTGGGCCAAGAACCAAGGGCAAAACAAACATCGGCTGTATTATACAGGGTATAAAGGACGGAAAGCCAAGAACCTATTATGTGTATAACGTATGTGTGCATGAAGAGTGCTATGCGGAAGTGGGTTCACAGGCAATTTCCTATACAACAGGAGTTCCTGCAATGATAGGTGCAATGATGATGCTCAAGGGAATTTGGAAAGGACCGGGTGTTTTCAATATAGAAGAATTTGATCCCGATCCGTTTATGGAAGAACTGAACAGATGCGGACTTCCTTGGAAAGAAAGCTTTTCACCGGAGCTTATTGACTAGTAAGAGAACATTATGCAGCCGCTGCCAAATGCGAAAGCTACAGAAATAGCTGGGTTGGTGGCGGCGTTTCATGGAGGCTAATTAAAATTGATTAATAATTTAGGTATTGATATAAAAAGCTTGCCTACGCCATGCTACATAGTTGACGAGCGTCTTCTTGTAAAAAATCTTGAAATTCTGGACTCAATTCAAAAGCGTACAGGCTGCAAGATACTTCTGGCACAAAAGGGTTTTTCCATGCATTCGGTATATCCTCTCATTGGAAAATATCTCGCAGGAGTTACTTCAAGCTCTTTGTTTGAGGCAAGACTGGGTTACGAGAAAATGGGGAAAGAGGTTCACATTTATGCCCCTGCCTATATAGAAGAAGAGTTTGACGAAATAATGAAATATTGTGACCATATAGTGTTTAATTCTTTTCACCAGTGGGGCAAATATAAAGGCAAGGTTAAGACAGCAACTAAAAAAATAGGTTGTGGAATACGTATTAATCCCGAGTATTCTGAATTGGAGCATCCAATATACGACCCTTGCTACAAATTCTCCAGATTGGGAGTAACCCTTCCCAATTTTAAGCCCGAAGAACTGGAGGGTATTGAAGGACTTCATTTCCATACTATGTGCGAGCAAAATTCAGATACCCTTGAGCGAACAATTAAAGTGGTTGATGAAAAATTCGGACGTTATATCAAGGACATGAAATGGTTGAATTTTGGCGGAGGTCACCATATAACCAGACCTGATTATGACATTGAAGCGCTTGTTCGTTCAATTAATTACTTTCAGGATAAATACGGAATTGACGTATATCTGGAGCCCGGAGAAGCAGTTGCACTAAATACCGGATATCTTGTGGCGAAGGTACTTGATACGGTAGAAAATGGAATGAATATTGCAATATTGGATACTTCGGCAGCCTGCCATATGCCTGACGTATTAGAAATGCCTTACAGGCCAAACATAATCGGAGCGGGAATGCCGGATGAAAACCTCGTAACCTACAGGCTTGGAGGACATACCTGTCTGGCTGGGGATATTATCGGGGACTACTCCTTTAATCAAAAACTGAAACCCGGAGACAGACTTGTTTTCTGTGATATGGCACATTATTCGATGGTCAAGAACAATACCTTTAACGGCATAAACCTTCCTGCTATTGCACTCTACAGTGAAAAAGAAGGTATAAAGATAATAAAGCAGTTTGGATATGAGGATTTTGAGGGAAGATTATCGTAAATTAATAAACTGAATTTCTGGTGATGCAGAAAGTGAATTTCAGGTTAATTATAGCCTGAAGGGGCTTTCTGCATTTTTTTGTTAATTGCAAACACATTCAACTTACATATATTGAAAAATAAACAAGAATATAGTATTATATGCAAGGGTTTTACAATTATTAAATAAAAGGGTGAAATATGAAAATTCTAAGAAAAGCAATTATTTTTTTAATTATCTTTCTTATATCTACAGAGGTTATTTTTGCGTATGCTTTCCCTGCAAGATATGTGTATAATCAAAGAATTACTTATGATGTATTCAAGGATAATGTTTATTCTATAGAATTGGCTGTTAAAGCCATTAAACAGACGATATCAAGAGAAAAAATTAATAATTACTACATATTTATTGGTGATTCAGTTGGGTATGGTACCCCATGTCCTCCGGACAAAACAATTAGTAGTTATTTAAATGCTATTTCAAAAAAAGAAGGCAAAGATATCAGGTTTTTTAATTTAGCATTACCGTCTACCATGTTCGGAGATTATTATACGATTTTACTCTTACTTCAAAAGCATGGGGTTTCTATAGAGAATGTTATTTTGAATTTTTCTTATTGGGAGATAAATGCAAAGACACCAACTTACTGGTTTAATCATTATTTAAAGGAACTGGATAATGATAGTTATAACGAAATGGTTGAAGCAGGTGCAATAAAAGAAGATTCACTTTGGAAAAAAATAAAATCTGAAATATACCATTTTGCCAATAAAAATATCGGGATTATTGGAAACAGCGGGTTTGTAACAAATAAGATAAAATCAGTATCAAATAACTTGCTAAGAGAATCAAACCCGACTTTGAGTGTATGGAGTTCAAAGGCAGATTTAATAAATGCTATGACAAAGCCCGAAAATAAATGGTATTTCTCTGATAAAAAGTTTAATCTTAATGAAAGCAGTGTTCAAATTTATTTTATTAACAAGATTATTGAGTTGCAAAAGGGTAAAAATATAACATTTATTTTAAATGCAGTGAATAACCAACTGCTTAAAAGTGAGACAGCAAAACAAGGCTATAAGGATAATGTAAATGCTATAGAAAAGCTTTTTGATGATAAGAATGCAAAACTTATTAATTACAATAATAAAGTTGACTATAAGCTTTTTTCCGATCACGTGCATTTACTGCCGGATGGATATTCTTTTATTGCACAAGATTTATGGATTAAAATAGATAAGGAGATATAGAAATGCTGTTTAATTCAATGGAGTTTTTAATATTCTTTCCTGTAGTGACAGTGTTGTACTTTTTATTACCACACAAAAGTCGTTGGTTTTTGCTTTTAATTAGCAGTTGTATATTTTATATGGCTTTTGTTCCCAAATACATACTAATATTAGGTGTAACAATAGTAGTGGATTACTTTGCAGGAATAATTATTTCCAGAATGCAAGGTAACAGTAAGAGAATATTTCTTATTGCAAGTTTAATTACAAACATAGGAATGTTATTCGTTTTTAAATATTTTAACTTCTTTAACGAAAGTATAAAGCATTTGTCCGACATGTTAAACTGGAATTACCCCATAAGCAGTCTTTCAATTATACTACCCATAGGTCTTTCATTCCATACGTTCCAGAGCATGAGCTATATAATAGAGGTATATAGAGGTAGACAACAGCCGGAGAAGCATTTTGGAATTTATGCTTTATATGTTATGTACTATCCTCAATTAGTTGCCGGTCCAATTGAAAGACCCCAAAATATGCTGTGGCAATTTCATAAAGAGCATAGCTTTGATGCTCAGAGGGTTTCAGACGGGTTAAAACTTATGGCGTGGGGACTCTTTAAGAAAATAGTAATAGCAGATAATCTGGCTTTGGTAGTAAATAGTGTTTATGGGAATCCAACTTCAGTAAATGGATTGTCCTTAGTAATTGCAACTTATTTCTTTGCTTTCCAAATATACTGTGACTTCTCAGGATATACGGATATTGCACGGGGTGCTTCAAGAGTAATGGGAATTGAATTAATGCAGAATTTTAACAGGCCCTATTTCTCAAAGACAATATCTGAATTTTGGAGGAGATGGCATATATCCCTTTCAAGTTGGTTTACGGATTATGTATATATCCCTTTAGGCGGAAACAGATGCGCTAAATGGAAATGGTTTAGGAATACTATGATAGTATTCCTTCTCAGCGGGCTCTGGCATGGAGCCAATTGGACCTATGTTATCTGGGGCGGATTGAACGGCTTCTACTTAGTATTTGCAATAATCAGTAAGGACATAAGAGCCAAAATTACAAAGAGGACAGGCATTGATAAATTCCCATATATAAATAAAATGGTTAAAGTATTTTGTACATTTAATTTGATATGCTTTTCATGGATATTCTTCAGAGCGAGTTCCTTTACAGAGGCTGTTACAATTATTAAGCGAATTTTTATGGATTTCAGTCTGAAAATTAACATAGGAAGAGCAGGGGTTTCCAGATATCAACTGGCATTAGGCTGTGGAGTAATTTTTCTATTACTGGTAGTGCAGTTATTTCAACGAAACAGAAAAATTATCAATGAGTTAAACAATAGACCTGTTGCATACAGATGGGTTATTTACTATTCAGCATTAATTTTTATTATTATATTTGGAGTTTTTAATACCAATTCCTTTATTTATTTTCAGTTTTGATTGAACTTTGTTGAACTCTCTTATGTTTTAAAACCCTTGATTTTACAGGTATGCAACTACTGGTTGACAAATTTCCTTTAATAGTTGGTGGATAGCAACCGATATTTTATTTACTATAGTACCAACAAAACTTGAGAGGAGTATCACTGATGAATATATCAGACAGAATACAAAGTTTAAGGAAAACAAAAGGAATATCACAAGAACAGCTTGCTGATGAATTGGGAGTATCCCGTCAGGCAGTATCTAAATGGGAGAGCGGACAGAGCATGCCGGATATTGAGAAAATTATTCTGATGAGTGAGTACTTTAAAATTACGACGGATTATTTATTAAAGGGAATTGATCTTCCAAAGGATACAACGGAAAAGAAACCGAGTGCTGCTATTTTTGCGGCTATGGGTACGGCTATTAATTTTATTGGTTTAATTTTAGCAATTATGATATGGAAAGAGAAGCAGACATCCTCTGCTGTTGCAACAGGATTTATTGTAATGGCTATAGGTTGTATGATTTTTGTGATAGGAATGATAATCGGCGAAAATGATTCTAAAAAAATATCTATAAAGTATTTTTTATTGATAAATACATGGATTTTATTATTAATGCCTATTTCATGTATATTCAATTTCGTGGATGGTAAAGTAGGGGGCTTTTATTGGTCTTATACTCCTTTACCAAAGCTAGGTAATTCTCTTAAAACTTATGGTTTGTGCTGGATGCTATATTTTGTTTTAGGTGCTGTAATTAATGTTTGTATTATTAAAGTTTCCAGAAAGAAAAAAAGATAATATCAACATTTTCCACATATCTGAATTGATATAAATTTTAAACGCATTATGCAAAACTGCTAACTTATAGTATTAAAATTATATAAATGTCACAATTTTATATGAAGAAGTAAGTTTTCTAAATTAAAATGCCTCCTTTATCGTGTTAGAATTGAAACATAATAATAAAGGAGGCAAAAATATGAAAAAAGTAATTGGAAAAACCCTTTCTGCCGCTTTAGCACTGGCTATGACAGTATCACTTGCGGCTTGTGGTTCAGGGAACCAATCAGAATCATCATCCTCTTCAGCGGCGGCAGGTTCTTCATCAGCAGCTGCACCAAGTACTGCAGCATCAGGCGATCCTGTAAAATTGTCCTTGTGGCATATTCAGACAACCGAGCCTATGACATCCAACGTTAAGGCTGATATTGACCGATTTACTAAAGAAAATCCAAAATATTCAGTAGATGTTCAGGTTATGCAGAACGACGCATACAAAACAAAGCTTAAAATCGCATTGAGTTCAAATACTGCACCTGATATATTCTTTAGCTGGACCGGCGGTTCAATGAATGAATATGTTGATGCAGACAAGATTGTAGATTTAACACCTTACATGGATAAAGACAACTATAAAGAACGTTTCATGGATGCAGGCATCAATCAGGCTACATACAAAGATAAGATATGGGGTGTTCCTGTAGAAAACACAGCAGTTGCAATGTTCTTCTACAACAAAGACTTATTTGCTAAATATAACCTTCAGGTTCCAAAGACTATAAAAGAACTTGAAACTGTATGTGACACTTTAAAGAAAAATAAGATAATCCCATTCTCACTGGCAAACAAGACACAATGGACTGGTTCAATGTACTATATGTACCTTGCTAACCGTTTTGGTGGAGCAGATGCATTCAAGAATGCAGCGGCACGTACAGGTTCATTTGAGGATGAATCATTTAAACAGGCCGGAGCTACTATACAGGATTGGGTTAAGAAAGATTACTTCAACAAGGGCTTCAACGGACTTGATGAAGATTCCGGACAATCCCGTACACTTCTGTACACTGAAAAAGCAGCTATGACTCTTATGGGTTCATGGTTCCTTTCAACAGCTGCAGGTGAAAACAAAGACTTTATGAAAAAAGTTGGCTCATTCCCATTCCCGGCTGCTGAAGGCGGTAAGGGTGAACCAAATGCAGTTGTTGGTACTGTTGGAGACAACTTCTATCATATTGCAAAGACTTGTAAAGACCCTGAAGGTGCATTTAAAGCCATTCAGTACATGATTGATGATAAAGCAGTTGAAAAGCGTATTGAAGCAGGAAGAGTTCCTCCAGTGAAGGGTGTAAAAGTTAGCGATCCTCTTCTGCAGAATGTTTTAGATGCAGTTCAAAAGGCTCCTTCTGTTCAGTTGTGGTATGACCAATACCTCTCACCTGAATTAAGTGATTTACATAAGAGTACTACACAGGCTCTGTTTGGATTATCAAAGACTCCTGACCAGGTTGATAAGGAAATGGAAGCAAAGGCTAAGGAGTTAGCAGCTAAAAAATAAGTATTAGTATCTCGAAAATAAATTCAAAGTATAAGACGATTGGGTACTTTCTCTTACAGGTACCCAATCAACTTATACGGATAAACTTAACGTAAGAAAAAAAGATATATAATCCTTATTTCTATAAAATCAACGCAATTCAGGAAGGGGAAGATATAATGCAAACTACCCGCTCATTATCAGAATACAGAAAAAAGAGTACGTTAACAGCCACAACAGTATTTCTTCTGCCCGTATTCTTTTTTATTCTTATTTTTATTATATATCCTATAATAGATTCGTTTTGGCTGAGTTTCCATGAATGGAACGGCATTACTTCCGGAAAAACTTTCTTGGGACTTGAAAACTGGAAGACTCTGCTGGGAGATAAAATCTTTTTTAAAGCTTTTTTAAATAACATGATTATAGTGGTATTGTCCATTGTAATTCAGCTCCCTATAGCAATGGCTATTGCTTTTCTTCTTGATACGGGAGGAAAGAAACTCAATTTCCTTAAAATGATATATTTTCTTCCAATGCTAATGTCATCAGTAGCAGTTGGATTCTTATTCAAGTATACATATGACCCTCAGTTCGGTCTAATCAGCGCAGTTGACACTATGTTAGGCGGACAGGGAATGATTGATGTGCTGGGAGACCCCCATAGAGCTATTTTTGGTGTAATAGCAGTTATTTGCTGGCAGTTTATACCTTTTTACATGGTTTACTTTCTGGCGGCATTAAGTTCGTTGCCGGTTGAAATATATGAAGCATCAATTATTGATGGTGCATCCCACGGACAATATTTTTGGAGGGTTGCTTTACCGTCAATGAAGGGAACTATTAAAAGCGCAGCTGTACTGTCACTGGTAGGTTCTCTGAAATATTTCGATTTGATTTACGTTATGACACAAGGCGGTCCTGACGGGGCTACAGAACTCATGGCGACGTACATGTATAAGAATGCATTTACCATTGGTAAAATGGGTTACGGTGCCACAGTAGCATCCGGAATGTTTATAATAATTACCGTTATTTCCTTGGTAACACTAAGAGTCATAAACGGAAAAGAGGAGGCCTGATGCACATGAAAAAGAAATTTAAAGTCGGAAAAATAGTCGTTGCCTTACTGGCTTTGATATGGCTTGCAATTGCAGGTGCTCCTTTCTACTTTATGGTGGCGTCCGCCTTCAAAGAACAGTTTGAAATATTTACATCAGGAGTTTTTGCAATGCCTAAAGGCCTGTATTTGCAGAACTTTAACAAGGTTATTGAAGGTGATTTTTACAAGTACCTGTTTAATAGTATATTTGTAGTTGGAGTATCATTAGTATTGATATTATTTACATCGCTGTTTGCTTCATATCCTTTTTCAAGATTTAAATTTAAACTTAACAAGCCTCTTTTCGGAATAATAGTTGCTGCAATGGCTGTACCTATACATGTAACTTTGATTCCGGTATTCCAGCTTACCCAAAAAATGAATCTGTATGATACAGTATTTGCACTTATTGGTCCATATACAGCTTTTAATCTGCCAATATCGGTGTTTATACTTACAGGTTTTATGGCACAAATTCCAAAAGAACTGGAAGAATCCGCCGAAATTGACGGATGCGGTAAGTATCGCACCTTCTTCAGTATTATAGCTCCTCTTTCAAAGCCGGGACTTGCAACGCTTGCCATATACAACAGTGTTAACATGTGGAATGAGTTCAGCTTTGCACTTGTACTTACTCAATCACAAAAAAGCCGTACGCTTCCTCTGTCAATATGGGAGTATCAGGGTCAGTATAATGCTAATATACCAATGATTATGGCTGTTTTGACCTTATGCGCATTGCCTATGATTCTTGCTTTTGCCATTGGTCAGGATAAACTAATAAAGGGAATGATGGCTGGTGCAGTCAAAGGATAGAGCTTACAATATACAAGGTAAAGTTACAGTAGTTTTCTACAGACAGAAACCTCCAGATGGTATATAATAAGGCTATAAATTAACTAATGAGGTATAATATGAAAAAAATATTTAAAGCCCTTATTATACTGATGATTGTACTAATTATATCCGGGTGCTTTTATGACGGAGATAACGTGCTGGTTAAGACAAACCCTTCTAAAAAACAATTGACTTTATATACCATACAGGGGGATTCATCTGTAAATCAGGTAATTGCTGATTCTGTGTACAGATTTGAAAAGGATAACAGTAATTTTGAGGTAGTACATGAACTCATACCCAACGACTTGTACAAGAACAGGCTGTCTGTTTGTGTGGCAACTAATCAAATGCCGGACGTTTTTCCCACCTGGTCCGGTGGAATTTTAAAGCAATATATAAGTATTGGTGGAGTAGTAAATCTTGAAAAATATATGAAGGCTGACAATTACAGTTATAAGTTTAATGACAAGGCGTTAAAGATGGTTACCGATGATAATGGAATATGGGGTGTTCCTGTTGAAAACATGGCAATTGCACTCATATTTTATAACAAAGACATTTTTAATGCCTTGAAGTTATCTGAACCAAAGACTTTTGATGAGCTCAAGGACATAATAATTAAACTTAAACAACATCAGTATATCCCATTTGCACTTGCAAACAGGACCGCTTGGACGGGGTCCATGTTCTACATGTATTTTGTAGACAGACTTGGTGGGCCATCCGTTTTCGACAATGCAGCAAACAGAAAAAATAAGGGCTCCTTTGATAACGATGTATTTGTCAAGGCCGGAAAAATGGTGCAGGAGCTTGTAAACATGGGGGCTTTCCCAAAGGGCTTCAACTGGATGGATGAAGATGCCGGGGATTCCAGAAATCTTTTGTATAATAATTCAGCGTGTATGTCATTGGCGGGTAGTTGGTTTATAAGCAATGTCAGGTATGAAAAACCTGATTTTGTTGATAAGATAGGAGTATTTCCATTCCCTTCTATTACAGGGGGAAAAGGTGATCCCCGTAATACTATAGGAACACTGGGAGACAATTATTACTCCGTTGCCAGTTCCTGCGAATATCCTGATAAAGCCTTTGAGCTTATAAAGTACTTAATTGATGATACTGCAGTAAAGAAGCGTATAGTTGCAGGGAAAATACCGCCTGTCAAGGATCTGGATATAGAAAATCCTTTGATTAATGAAATATTGGATTATATAAATCACTCTCCAAATGTTCAATTCTGGTATGACCAGTACCTTCCTCCGAAACTGTCGGAAGCTCATTTAACCCTTTCCCGACGTATATTCGGAGGTGAAGATCCCAAAAAAGCTGCTGAGCAATTGGAAAAGATTACTAAACAATACTATAATCAGTAACAGGTGAGGATATGAAAAATTGGTTGTTACAGTCAGTAAAAAAAACAATAAGAAATTTGACATTCCGATCAAAAATTACGTATTTTATTGTAATAACGATATGTATCACAGTTTTGATTATAGTTGCTTTCTCATATACAATTACAAGTCGCTCAATAAAAGAGCAGGCAAAGAACATGACAATGCAGCAACTGGAGCAGAACACACTGAACCTGGAGGACTATCTTAAAAATATTGAGAGTACACCGGATAACATTATTAATGATAAGAGTCTTCAGGAATATCTGTCGAACGCTGATAAAGATAATCTGGAGTTTACTGAAAAGGTTGACGATGTATACAAGTTGATGTCAAACATACTTGGTTCAAAAAGAAATATACTGTACGTATATGTTTATAAACTTCTCAATGGTAAAGAGTTATATCTTGGACCCACAAAAGCTGGAAATAAGTCTGACTTTTCAACGGGTATAGGATATTTATCCAAACCCGATGTAACAGGTAGTCCAATGAGAACAAGTTTCAGGAAAGACCCTGTTATAAATAAAGAATATACACTATCCGTTTATCGGCCTATATTTGATATATATAGAATAAGACAGCCTATAGGGATTCTGGGTATATCCGTTTCAGAGGATGTTGTCGCCAGATTCTATTCACACTCAAATACAAATCTTCCGCTGGAAACCTTTATCATGGACGGAAACGGCATGATAATATCTCATATGAATAAAAACAGGATATATGCCGATGCGGGACTAAAAAACATAGTTCACAAACAGGACGGCTCAAAGGAGATAAATGGAAAGTTGGTGGTTTACAAATATGTAAAAGATTGGGACTGGTACGTTGTAGGTACCTTGCCTATTAGTTATCTCCTTCGTGATAATAATGTTATGCTTTTGGCAATTTTTATTATAGTCATATTATCATTTATAGTTGGTATTTTTATCTCTTATGGCTTCAGCAAGCATTTATTTAAACCCTTTGATGAACTTATATACAGAATGTCAAGAGTGTCAGCGGGAGACATGGAAACGAGAATAAGTCTGCCCACTTACGGACCTGATTTTCAGCAGGTTTCGCAGGGTTTTAATATAATGGTTGAGCATATAGATGAATTAATGAAAAAGATATATGAGGAACAGCGGCAATTAAAGGAAATAGAGTTTAAGGCTTTGCAGTCTCAGATTAATCCCCATTTTCTTTACAATACGCTGGAGTCAATTCATTGGCAGGCGCTGCTATGCGGACACCATGAAATCTCTACTATGGTGAAAGCCCTAGCCGGCTTCTACAGAATCAGCCTTAGTAAGGGAGAAGCAATTATTTCTTTAAAAAATGAAGCAGAGCATGTGGATAATTATATGACCATTCAGGAAATACGATATAAAGAAAAAATGGAAAGCTATATTGATATTCCTGAAGAATTTTATGACATAAATATCCCCAAAATGACTTTACAGCCCTTGGTTGAAAATGCAATATATCATGGATTAAGAGGTAGGGAAGCAAAGGGGTTCATTAAAATAACTGCTGAAAGAGACGGAAACGACATTATTGTTAAAACTATTGATAATGGTACCGGAATGACAGCAGAGCAAATCAGCAGGTTAAACCAGACCTTGGAGGATAATGATCCAAGTGTGGGTTATGGTGTCAGAAATGTACACCAGAGAATCAAACTATTTCTTGGCAGCCCCTACGGACTGTATTACGAAAGTAATGAGTATGGCGGAGTAACCGTTAACGTCAGACTTCGAAGTGAAATATAAAGAACAGTGGGTGATGAATTTGTACAAAGTGTTGATTGTAGATGACGAAAGTATAATACGAAATGGTCTTTACAATATGATACCGTGGTCAAATTTAGGAGTAAGCGATGTTCTGACAGCATCGTGCGCAAAGGAAGCCCTGAAAATAGCACAGGACACCAAACCAGATATAATGCTCACGGACATTTGCATGCCTGAAATGGACGGGCTTGAAATGACTAAAATTATGCTTGAAAAGGTGCCTGACCTAAAAGTAATAGTCCTGACAGGCTATGATGACTTTAAATATGCACAAAAAAGCTGTTCCCTTGGTGTTAAGGACTTTATACTCAAGCCGGTAGATGAAAGCAGCCTTATTAAGTGTATAAAACTACAAATAGACAATATTCAGTCTGAAATACAATCTGCAGTTGAAAATAGTATTATGAGCCGTAAAAGAATGATTGAAAATCAGAGAGAGTTTGAAAAGTCGCTGATTAAGCTTACTGAAAAAGCAGTTGACAACGCTTATGCTATTGAAGTCCCGGAAGGTATAAAATTTGAGGATAACTGTGAATATCAGGTTGCAGTACTTACTCCTGAAATATCTGAGAATAGTATATGGAATCAGCATAGGAATTTGCTTATGCTGTCAGTAAAGAGTTTCTTTATTGACATGGTAGATGCAAAAAATTCGGGCTGGACTTTTCAAAATTCTGACGGAGATATAGTTGTTATATTCTATGTAGACAAAAAATCTGAGAATGCCGAAGAACAAATTTCAAAATTGCAGGAAATTATTAATGTGGAATTTGATGTGGAAATGGAGGTCGGTATAGGCCCCGTAGTTCCTAACATGTCACGGATAAAATATTCCTATGAAAAAGCAAGGGGAAAGTGCGGTATTAATAATACCAAGCTTGGTAATGAATACCAAAGCAAAAAGGATAAGCTTTTAGTTCTGAAAGAAAAGGTACTTTCCAGCTTTCATGATACTGAAGCAGCAAAGGAATATCTTAAAAAGTACATAAATGAAGTTAAAATATCAGGAGTTACAAAGTCTATAGCCGAGCAAAAGTTTTACGATTTGGCATCTGCGTTTTATTGGGAATACCTTAAAACCACAGGAAATCCGGCAGATGGCAGGCTAGAAACCTTGATTACAACACTACAAACCAATGATTTAGAAAATTGCTGTGTATTTACCGAAATGTTTATCGTAAAACTGATGTATACTAATAAGAAGCAAATGCATGAGATAATAGAGGCGGCAACTTTATTCATAAACCAAAGACTTACGGAGGATTTGACTGTATTTACGTTGGCGGAACAGTTCCATGTTGCAAGAAATTATTTCTCCAGACTTTTCAAGAAGGAGATGGGAGAGGGCTGCAACGAATATATTACTCGTAAACGTATCGAAAAAGCAAAACATCTTCTGACTGTTTCAAGACTTAAAACCTATGAGGTTGCTGAACAGGTAGGATATCATGATACGAATTATTTTTCTCTGGCATTTAAAAAGAATACCGGTCTATCCCCCACAGAATTCAGGGACAGGCAGAACAATCCTGAGATATGACAAATAATACACGAACAATTTACGGAGGTTTACATGCAGAAAACAAGATTGGGTCGGACAGGCCTGATGGTTACAAGAAGCAGTTTTGGAGCACTTCCCATACAGAGAATTTCATTTGATGAAGCTAAAAAAATTCTTTTAAAGGCTTACAAGGGCGGTATTAATTTTTATGATACTGCCCGTATGTACACTGATAGTGAGGAGAAGCTTGGATATGCTTTTTCTGATATAAGAAAAGATATAATAATTGCAACAAAAAGCGTTGCAACAGACAGAAAGACACTGCTTGAGCACCTTGAAACCAGCTTAAAAAATATGAAAACAGATTATGTTGATATACTTCAGCTACATAACCCCGGGGTTCTGCCGGACCCGGAGGACCCGGAAAGCTCATACGCAGGTATGATTGAAGCTAAAAAGAAGGGTATGGTGCGTTTTGTAGGAATTACAAACCACAGGATAAAAACTGCAATACAAGCAGTTGAATCGGGTTTGTATGACACAATGCAGTTTCCACTTAACTCTATTTCTTCGGATATTGATCTTGAACTGATTGAGATATGCAAGAAGAAGGATGTTGGCCTGATAGCCATGAAAGCTATGTCAGGGGGGTTGATTACAAATTCGGCATCCACTTTTGCTTTTTTAAGACAGTTTGATAATGTTGTTCCAATTTGGGGGATACAAAGGGAAGCCGAGCTTGATGAATTTCTCCAATTAGAAAAGAACCCTCCCGAGTTGACTGATGAATTATGGGAAGTCATAAAAAAAGACCGTACAGAACTGGCAGGGAATTTCTGCAGGGCCTGTGGATACTGTATGCCTTGTCCTGTTGGAATTGAGATTCCTACTCAGGCACGAATATCATTACTTATGCGGAGAGCACCTTACCAACCGTTTCTAAGCGATGAGTTTAAAGAAAAGATGGAACTTATAAATAAATGTATTGAATGCGGACAATGTAAAAACCACTGCCCATACAGCATTGATACTCCAAATCTTCTTAAGCTGCAGTTACAGGATTACAACGAGTTTTATGCCAAACATAAATAAAGAATAAACATTACATTCGCAGTAAACATTATATTAATAAAAGGAGATTAAACTATGGCTGTTAACACTCGAATTTTTCACTGTGATGAATTCTTCCGTCTTCCAAGGGAAGAAAAAAAAGAATTTGAAAGAATTATCAGAAAGGAATTGGAAGAAAATCCTATAAAACATCTGGATACCGAATGGGGACGTTTTGAAAATCTTCCGGAGATGTCAGAGAGTGAAATTGACAAACTGGCTGAAGAGGTTTTAGCTGAAATGACTCTGGAGCAGAAGGTTTACCAGATGTCATGTGATAACGACGCAAGGTATGCACCTTTAAACCCGCCAAGATATAACTTCATTCCATACTACGCAGGTGAAGACTTGGAATTGAATATTCCTGCCGTTAAATTTACGGACGGGCCTACAGGTGTGGTTATGAGTTATAATGCCACGGCTTTTCCGGTATCAATTGCTCGTGGTTCAACCTGGGATACTGAACTTGAGGAACGTGTGGGAAATGTAATAGGTATAGAAGGCCGCTCAGGGGGCGCAAACTTTTTTGCAGGAGTATGTATAAATCTCCTTCGCCATCCTGCATGGGGCCGTGCTCAGGAAACATATGGTGAGGATACTGTTCTTTTAGGTAAAATGGGTGCTGCTTTAACAAAGGGTGTTCAAAAACATATGATGGCATGTATAAAGCACTATGTTGCCAACAGTATGGAAAATGCACGTTTTAAAGTCAGTGTTGAAATGGATGAAAGAACTCTGCGGGAGATATACCTTCCTCATTTCAAAGACTGTGTAGATGCAGGTGCGGCAGCAATAATGAGTTCATATAACCGTGTAAGAGGTGAGTGGTGCGGTCACCATGACTACCTGCTGAATCAGATTCTAAATGGAGAATGGGGTTTCAAAGGATTCGTAATGTCTGACTTCATCTGGGGTGTAAGAGATACCGTAGATGCAGCAAACGGCGGACAATGCATGGAGATGTATGCAACACAGTTCTTTGGGAAAAGGCTTGTCGAAGTTGTCAAAGACGGAAAAGTAGATGAAAGCAAGATAGATGCAGCAGTAAAGAGAATATTGAGAGAAAAAATCAGATTCTCCTTTGTTGGAGATAAGGCACAATATTCACCTGAGAAAATGGGAAGTAAGGAACATGCGCAGTTGGCTCGGGAAGTCTCTGAAAAATCCACGGTACTGCTTAAAAATGAAGGTATACTTCCACTTGAAAAGGCTAAGGTTAAGAAAATTACAGTTGTCGGAAGACTGGCAGTTGAGCCTAATACAGGTGATTTAAAGGGAAGCAGTGCCGTATTCCCTCCTTATGTCATAACACCGCTTCAGGGGATTATAAATGAGGCAGGAAGCGGAACAGAAGTTAAGTATGCAGACGGAAGAACACCCCATCAGGCGCAGGAACTGTCAAAGGATGCAGATGCAGTTATTATTGTGGCAGGGTTAACATCTGTTGATGAGGGAGAGTTTATTACAAATGGCGGTGATATCGGAGGGGACAGGAAGTATCTGGGGTTACATCCTGAAGATGAAGATCTTATTGAGACTGTAGCAAAGGTAAATAAAAACGTAATTGTGGTTTTACAAGGTGGAAGTACTATTATAGTTGAACCTTGGAAAAATCTTGCAAAGGCTATTCTTATTCAATGGTATCCCGGTATGGAAGGCGGAACTGCTCTGGCAAATATACTTTTCGGAAAAGTGAATCCATCTGCCAAGCTGCCCGTCACAGTACCTGCAACTCCGCAGCAATTGCCTTACTACGATATAGATGCAACTTCAATTGTATATGACTATTATCATGGTTACTTCCTTGCAGATAAAGAAAAGTACCCAGTGTCGTATCCTTTTGGCTTTGGACAAAGTTATACAACTTACAGTTACAGTAATCCTAAAGTATCCAAGAAGGGTGACACAATTTCTGTTTCGGTTGACGTATCCAATACGGGAAAAATGGCCGGAGACGAAGTTGTACAACTGTATATTGGCTACAGGGCTTCAAAGGTTGAACGCCACGTAAAGGATCTTAAAGGCTTCACTAAAATTCATCTTGAGCCGTGAGAGAAAAAGACTGTGGTAATTGAGATAAATAAGGATGACCTTGCTTACTATTGTACCGAATCGAATCAGTGGGTGGTTGAGGATATAGGTTATGTTGCATTAATTGGTGCATCTTCTGCCTGCAAGGATTTACTTAAAGCTGATTTTGATTTAAAATAAATGTATGTATTAGTTATAAGGCATTACCGATAACAAACGGTAATGCCTTTATAATTAGCCGGTAAATTATCTCAGGAAAAGGAAGAAATACTATGAAAAACGTATACTTTTTTGAAACACAAATAGGGTCAATAGGCATTGCAGAAGAAAGTCACAGAATAACCAACGTATTTTTTGAAACAGATTTCAATATGGAGGTTGTTTCAGACAAAAATAAGTTCCTTCAACAGTCAGGATTCGACTTAAAAGAAACAGTACTTTTGACAGATGCGGCTAAGCAGCTTGATGAGTATCTGAAAGGTAAAAGAACAGAGTTTGATTTACCGCTGGCCCCAAAAGGAACAGATTTTATGAAAGCCGTTTGGAATTGTCTGATTACAATACCATATGGAGCTACAAAAAGCTACAAACAGATTGCAGAGGCGGCAGGAAATCCAAAGGCATGCCGGGCTGTAGGAATGGCCAATAATAAAAATCCAATTCCCATATTTATACCATGTCATCGTGTAGTAGGTACAAGCGGAAATCTCACAGGGTATAGAGGCGGTCTGGAAATAAAGCAAAAGCTTCTTGAAATAGAAAAATCAAAAATTTGAATTTAATCACATAAACTAGGTAAACCTATTTAGTAATTAACATTAAATATTAAAGAGGGGATACTTATTATGGGAAGATTCGAAGGCGCTGAAAAAGTCGGGATAAGGGATAAGGAGACCAGACAGCTTCTTGCTGTATATCCCTATAAAATTGACGGTACGGATGAAGAGATTGAGAAAACCGTTAAGGATTGGTATTATAAGCAAAGTTGCATTGCAGAAGAATTTCTCTTGAAGTCCTATGTTGATGAGCTTACGGAACATGAATTAAAGTCCCGTAAAGATGATGATACAAAAAAAGTATATTAGCTAAAGAGGGTAAACCCATTAAAATAGTGAGTTTACCCTTTGTTTAATTTCTCTGTAGACAAAATCGTTATTTGTGCGTAAATATATAATAATAATATTTTTTTATAAAATTCTAAATATTATATATGAAAGGTCAAGGAGAAATTTATGGATAGCAGCAGTCTTTCTGAATATATGAGCAGAACCGTAGAGAATATTGTGAACCATACCATCAAGTCAACTTTAAAAAACCCCAAGGAAACAGCTTTTTTAATGAAATATATGTTTACTGCAAAAAAAGCAGCAGCAAAACGACAGAGAAGCGAAAAAGCAGGGCTTCATATTCCTCCATTCCTCATAGCAAGCATAACTAAAAGCTGCAATTTAAGATGCAGCGGTTGCTATGCAAGAGAGTTGCATTCTTGCTCTGATGGAGTGAGGAACAGTCAGTTGACATGGGAGAGGTGGGAGGAAGTATTTGGTGAGGCTGAGGATTTGGGGATATCTTTTATACTTTTGGCTGGAGGAGAGCCTTTGATGAGAAGAGATGTGGTTGTAAAAGCTGCGGACAGAAAAAATATAATTTTCCCCATATTTACCAACGGATTACTAATAGATGACTTTTACATAGATTTGTTCAAAAAAAATAGAAATTTGCTACCTGTATTAAGCATTGAAGGGTATCAGGAGGAAACTGATCAAAGACGGGGACAGGGTACATATAGAGCATTGTTAGAAGTAATGAGCAGACTGAATGACAATGGAATAGTGTACGGGACATCGGTAACGGTAACAACACAAAATGTTGGGGAGGTTTCTGATAAAAAATTTATTGATATTCTATCAAATATGGGATGTAAAATAATTTTTTACGTGGAATATGTTCCGGCAGAAGAAGGAACATATTATCTCGCTCCAACGGAAAAGGAACGTGAGTCGCTGGCAGAAAGGCTTAAAGAGCTGCGGTCGGAATACAAGGACATACTGTTTTTGTCGTTTCCGGGAGATGAAAAAGCAACAGGAGGCTGTTTGGCGGCAGGAAGAGGCTTTTTCCATATAAATTCTGATGGTGGAGCAGAGCCATGCCCATTTTCGCCTCAATCAGATACAAACCTCGGGGAAGTCAGTCTTAAAGACGCTTTGAAATCGCCATTGTTCTTAAGACTTGACAGCGGAGGACTGCTGATGGGCGACCACAAGGGAGGCTGCATGCTATTTGAGAAAAAAGCAGAAGTAGACGCACTTACGGGCTTATAATAAATAAAAGTCTCTTCACATTCATATTGATGATGTGAAGAGACTGCTTCGTTTGTATGGCTGTTTAGTTTTAGACTTTAGCAATTTCATCTTTCAGAAGGACTTTTACAATGTCGATAATTTCATCATCAATAACACGATAGCAAATTTCAAGCCCTTTTCGCTCTCCGTCAATTATACCTGCCGACTTTAGTTTTGCAAGGTGCTGTGATACTGTAGACTGGGGAAGACCAAGACATTCCTGAATTTTGGTTACGTTACAGCCCCCTTCTATTAAGCCTTTTACAATACACAGCCTTTGAGGATGAGCAAGTGCTTTTATTTTATCGGCTTTCTTTTCATAAATTTTTAAGTCTATCAAAATTGTAATCCCCCTTTTTAAAGCATAGCCCTGATATAAATTATTCCCTAAATAAACAAACTCATATCAGATTCTTCGGCAGAACCCAAGAATGAGGCCACGCCTCCAATAGTAACTCCTTCAATAAGTTCTTCTTTTTTAATACCCATTATATCCATTGACATATTGCAGGCTACAAATTCAATTCCGTTATTCTGGGCTTGAGCAACAAGCTCTTCCAATGAATATATGTTCTTTTTATTCATTAGAGAGCGTATCATTTTTGGGCCCATGCCTGCCATATTCATTTTGGACAGTGACAATTTAACTGATCCCTTAGGCATCATAACACCAAACATTCTGGAAATAAAGTCTTTTTTTACAATGCCGGAGTTTTTGGGCTTTCTAAGGATATTAAGTCCCCAAAAGGTAAAAAACATAGTAACCTTTCTTCCCATTGAAGCTGCTCCGTTTGCTATAATAAAAGATGCTATAGCCTTATCAAGATCGTTGCTGAAAACAATCATTGATTTATTATTCCTGTTTTTATACTGCATTGCTATTGAATTATCCTCTTTTGCTCCTTTTTTTATTTTAGCAATAAAGGCTTTATTTTCAAATTTAACCTCAAGAAGTTCATTTCCGGTGGATTTGCACCAGGTTTTAATATCCTCCTGAAAGGCCGGGTCAGTAGCTTTGACTTCCATAATATCGTTATCATTAAGAGTCTTAATTGTGTCAAATACTTTCATAATAGGGCCGGGGCATTGAAGTCCACATGCATCAAGTTCAATTATGGAAGAAGGGTTTTCTGCCAAAGTGTGACGCTCCTGAGGTAAATGGCTTTCAAATATACCTTCATTTGTCTGCTTTTCAACAGCCATTTTATATGTCTTCAGGCCTCCGCTGAGATTTTTTGCATTGTAACCCTTTTGCATCAATATTCTTGCTGCGAGATAGCCTCTTAAACCAATCTGACAGAATACATAAATTGTTTTGTCCTTTGGCAGCTCATTAAGCCTGCTTCTAAGCTCATCCAAGGGAATGTTAACTGCACCCTTTATGGTTCCAAGTTCATACTCTGCATGTTCTCTAACATCCAACAATAGTCCGGTATCTTTATTTATGCTGTCAACTTCATTCCAGTGAAAAATACTGCATTTGTTCTTTAGAATATTTGAAGCAGTGAAACCTGCAATATTCACAGGGTCCTTAGCAGATGAGAATGGCGGAGCATAGGCCAATTCAAGCTTTTCTAAATCATATACAGTCATTCCTACCCTTATGGCAGTTGAGAGAACATCAATTCTTTTATCTACTCCGTCATATCCTACAATCTGCGCTCCCAAAAGCTTACCGTTGTTTTTTTCAAAAACAATCTTGATTGCCATGGGAATACCTCCCGGGTAATAACTTGCGTGTGAGGCAGAATGTGTAAAGGATTTTTCATATTCAATATTGTTTCTTTGCAGTAAGCGCTCACTGTTACCGGTAATGGCAACTGTCAAATCAAAGACTTTTACAATAGAGGTTCCCTGAGTGCCTTCATATTTTTCATTACCTCCGCAGATATTATCGGCGGCAATTCTACCCTGTTTATTTGCAGGCCCGGCCAGAGGAATAAGAGCAGGATTTTGGCTTATAAAATCCTTCACCTGTACAGCATCTCCCACAGCATAAATGTCAGGGTCAGAAGTCTGAAGATATTCATTGACGCTGATTCCGCCTGAACTTCCGATAGTAAGTCCTGCATCTGCCGCCAGACGTACATCGGGGCGAACACCAATTCCCATAATGACCATATCGGCATTAATGGCTCTGCCGCTTGCAAGCATTACGTTTATATGAGTTCCGTTGTCATCAAAGGCTGATACTGCGTCCTTTAGGATAAGTTCAACGTTTTTCATCCTCAGATGGTTATGGACAAGGGCTGCCATATCAAAATCCATAGGTCCGATAACATGGTCTGCCAGCTCTACAACTGAAACGTCAATTCCTCTCATATGGAGATTTTCTGCCATTTCAAGACCTATAAAGCCTGCCCCTACAACTACCGCTCTTCGAGGATTCATTTTATCCACATAGTCCTTGATACTGTATGTATCAGGTATATTTCTCAAAGTGAAAATCCTTGAGGAATTAATTCCGGGAAGCTGTGGCCTGATAGGCTCTGCACCGGGAGATAACACAAGTTTATCATAGGACTCTGTATAGGTGCTGTTTCCGGAAAGGTCTTTAACTTCAACTATTTTATTTACTGGGTCGATTCTCAGAACTTCACTATTGACTCTTACATCTATTCCGAAACGTTCCTTCATTTTTTCGGGAGTGACTACAATAAGATTCTCTTTCTGGGTTATGACTTCACCAACATAATAGGGAAGGCCACAGTTAGCAAAAGAAATATGCTGTCCCTTCTCAAAAAGTATGATTTCCGCGTTTTCATCAAGTCTTCTAAGTCTTGCAGCAGCACTTGCGCCTCCTGCAACTCCGCCTACTATTATCACTTTTTTGCTCATATATTAAGACCTCCTATAATATTTTAATATCATTATATTTAAATAATACGATATAAGCTGCTCATCTGTCAATAATTATACGAATATTAAAGTAAATTACAGGTAAAATAAGCATATCTGATTAAAAAAATAGGTATAAGGAGTGTAATGACATGAGCGGTAATAAAAAAAATAAAAAAAGTGATAAACAGAAAGAAGACGGTGCTTTCCACTCAAAAAATATAAAACATGATCCTCAAGGTGAAAGTGCCAGAGCAAAATTTGGTAAGGAAACTCGTGTATCGGAATAAATAGGCTTAATCTTCACTATACTCCCGTATAAAATTATATCAATGGAAGCAATCATTGATATAATTTTATACGGGAGTATAGGTGTTAAAACAAAAAACTATATGTTTTGCGACAACCTTTTGAAATGTCATTGTTTAAAAGAATCCCATAAAGCCTGCTATTAAAACTATAACTGCAAAAATCATTCTGTATATTGCAAAGGATTTGAGAGGCTTTCTTTTCAAATAAGAAATAAACTGACTGATTACAGCCACAGATACTAAAAACGCTACAACAAACCCAACTGCAAGAGAAATTAGCTCAGCCGCCGGAAGTGAGGTCAGGCCCCCTATTTTTATTATTTCCAATAGACTGTACCCAAACATAACAGGAATGGCAAGGAAGAATGAAAACTCTGCCGCTATGACAGTAGAAAGACCTGCAACCCATCCACCTATTATTGTTGAAGCGGAACGGGACATACCCGGAATTATTGCCAGACACTGAAAAGCACCAATTATCAAGGCTTGCTTTGGGGTTACGCTTAGCTTTTGTTTACCCAGATTGTTGTTTCTGAACTTCTTTTCAGCATATATCATCCAAAAACCGCCAAGTATAAGAACAATAGCTACCGGTACGGTAGACATGAGATATTTTTCAACAGGCTTATCCAGCAGAAGCTTAACAGCTGCTCCGGGGATACACGCTATAAAAATCATAAACCAGAATTTGAAACCCGACTTTTCATACCCAACCTTCTGAGGAAAGAAATTTACAATAGTTTCCCTTATCTTTTTCCAATATAAGAGAACAACTGCCAATATGGCACCTAACTGAATTACATATGTATACATTTCAACATAGTTTGGGCTGACACTTTCAAATTTCATCAGCTTTTCAAATATAATCAAATGCCCTGTTGAAGAAATAGGGAGAAATTCCGTTACACCTTCAACAATTCCCAGAACTATTGATTTAAGCACAAATAACAAAGTATCCATTTCCTACCACCTTTTCAGATTAATTTAATAATGTATTTCCTGCCAATTGCCTTTTGTATATAGGTTACTTAAATACTCAAAGTTAGTCAAGCAAACTTTGGCACCGGGTAATAACAATTAATGTTACGATTTTAGACATGTCATTGTCTGAAATGTTCCCATTTCAATATAATTGTATAGGAAATAACAAAATTTAATTTATTTATGGCATAATGGGTATAAATTATTATGGACAGGGGGGTGTGAGGACTGTAAAATATTTTTATATATTTATTTTATAAAACGGGAGTGTATACTGTGAGGCTTAGAAGAAAACCATGGGCAAGACCTGAACTGGCGGCATGTGATTTTTATGTGAAGGATCCGCCCGGTTATAAGGGCAGATGGAGGGAGGTTTTTGGAAACAATAATCCGATACATCTGGAACTGGGGTGCGGCAAGGGAGGTTTTATATCCAGGCTTGCTGCTGACAATCAAAATATTAACTATATTGCTGTAGATATAAAAAGTGAAGTTCTTGGACTGGCAAAGCGAAAGATTGAGAAGGAATATAATGAAAAAGGTATTGAGGAAATAAAGAATATCAGGCTTATGTCCCAGAATATTGAATTAATTGATAATATGCTGGACACAACAGATGCAATTAACAAGATTTATATTAACTTCTGTAATCCGTGGCCTAAGACTCCGTACAAGAAAAAAAGACTGACACATGGTAAACAGCTTATAAAGTACAAGCAATTTATGGCGCAAGGTGCGGAAATATGGTTTAAGACTGATGACGACGGTCTTTTTGAAGATTCAGTAAAATATTTTGAAGAAAATGGGTTTATAATAAAATATAAGACCTTGAATTTACATGAAAGTGGTTTTGAGGAGAATGTTCCTACAGAACATGAAATAATGTTCTCTGAAGATGGAATTCTAATAAAATTCCTGATTGCAGAATATATAATGGAAACACCTGAAGTTACTTTCAGTGATATAAATACAAAAGAGGAAAATTAACTATGTCATTTTATGAAAAGATATCTAAATATTATGATTACATTTTTCCGACGGGAAAAGAGCAGCTTGATTTTCTCAAGGAGATTGCAGGGAAACCGCCAAAATCAGTACTGGATATAGCTTGTGGGACAGGGGGGTACTCTCTTGAACTGGACAGACGGGGCTACAATGTTACGGCGGTGGATTTAGACAAAGAAATGGTACGCCGGCTTGAGGTTAAGGCGAAGGAAAATAATCAATCAGTAAAATTTATGCAGGGAAATATGCTTGAGTTGCAGAATAAGATTTCTGATAGCTTTGATTTGGTATTTTGCATTGGAAATTCAATAGTGCATCTTGAAAATCTGGAGCAGATAAGGGAGTTTGTAAAGACAGCAAAGAAATTGACCGGTAAAGAAGGCAACCTCGTGCTTCAGATAATAAACTTTGACAGAATAATACTTAGAGACATTAAAGGTCTGCCGACTATTGAAAACAAAGATGCAGGACTTACTTTTGAGAGAAACTACAGATATGACAGGAGCTGCAACAGGATATATTTTAATACTTGTCTTAGCGTTGACGGTGAGGTATATGAAAATGAAATACCTCTTTATCCCCTTAGAGAGGATGAACTGGTAGAAGCAGTTTTGAATGCAGGCTTTAAAAGAGTAAAGCTTTTTGCTGATTTTAGCGGGAATGAGTTTGACAAGTATAACTCATTTATGTTGGTACTTTGGGCAAGATAGCAGGTCCTTAGTATATGGTGATGTAATTTAACGGGGGAAGGGATTGTTATTTATGAGCAGGATAGGCCAAGAAATAAATAAGGTGAGGTTAAAAAAAGGAAAGACTCCAAAGCAGCTCGCAAAGGCATTGGGAGTTTCAGAGAGTTTTGTACTGGATATAGAATCAGGTAAAAAAATAGTTAGTGACGACATGATTGGCAGGATTTCTAAAGCACTTGACTTTGAACTTGGGCCTATAGGACTTTTTGCTTCGGATGATAAGTTCGCACCGAGTACCGGAAATAAGGATAGTGTCCGTCCTGTTAAAAAAGTGGCGTCTGTTGCCACTAATGAACCTGTACAACAGGTATGGGATGATGCTTTCGGAAATATTTTGAAAACAGTTCCTGTTTACGGCTACAAAATGGACAAGATTATAGACAAAAAATTGCTTCCCATAGAAAAGAACAAGGTTGAGGGTTATGCAAAGGAAAAGGTCTTCTATCTGAATATAGAAGACACTGATATGGCAGGATTCAGGATATTTAAAGGGGACAGAGCCTTCGGTGTTCTTGAAAACCAGATAGATAAAGACGGCATATTTCTTATTGAATACAATGGAGAAAGAGCTGTAAGACAGGTGAAGAAACTTCAGGGAGACAAGCTACTTCTGGTTTACAATAGGGGAACACTTATAACTGAGACTGTAAGTACTAAGGAAATCAAGATAGTTGCCAGACTGGTAAAACTGGAAGTAATTCTTTAAGAAAAGCAGAGGGTTTATACTATGCAAAAAATTGTTAAATCCCGTTTAAAAACAATAGGACTTCCTCCGGGGAGTCTTGTTCACATTGGTGACAAAAAAAGGGATACCACAGTTATAACCCGGATTGAGTACGGAGAAGATACTTGCAATCAAAGTAATATTTCTTCAAAAGATTTGTCTGAAATAAAGCAATCTGAAGGAAAAGCGATTTGGTTGAATATTGAAGGCTTGAATGAGACTGAAGTTCTGGCCCAAATAGGCGATAAATTCGGTCTGCATCCACTGGTAATGGAGGATATTCTTAATACCGACCAACGTCCCAAAATCGAGTTTAGCCAGGACTATATGTACATTTGTGCAAAGATGCTTAACTATGACAAGAAGCTCGGTGAATTTGACATAGAGCAAATCAGCCTTGTTCTGGGTAAGAATTTTGTTATATCCTTTTGTGAAAAGGATACGGATATTTTTGCGCCGGTAATTAAGCGTTTAAGCCTTAGCGCAGGCAGAATAAGAAAGCTTGGCACAGATTACCTTATGTATTGTCTGCTGGATATAATTGTGGACAATTATTTTACCGTACTGGAGGACTTCAGTGAAGAGATTGAGGTTGCAGAGGATGAGCTGATAGTACAGTCTACTTCAAAGACACTTAAAACCATACATAAGCTAAAAAGGCAGGTTCTATTCCTTCACAAGGCTGTCTGGCCCTTAAGAGATGTTTTGTCTTCCCTTGAACGGGGTGAGAGTGAGCTTATAAATGAGTCTACTAACATATTTATAAGAGATTTGTATGATCACGTTGTTCAGGCTATGGATACGACCGAAACCATCAGAGATATACTTTCAAGTATGTTGGACATATATCTTTCAAGCACCAGTAACCGCATGAACGAAATAATGAAGGTACTAACTATTATATCCACTGTCTTTATGCCCTTATCCTTTATTGTAGGTATATATGGCATGAATATCAGAAATATGCCCGAACTGGGCTGGCCATACATGTACCCTGTTTTATGGGGAGTGATGATTGCAATTGTTGCCTTCATGCTTTATTATTTTAAAAAGAAAAAGTGGTGGTAGTAAACAAAAAAATTGAAGGAGGTTACATAATGACAGACGGAGCATACTATACAAAACAATATCCTGATTTGTTTTCTGAAATAGGTATTTCCCATGAATTAATCAAAAAGAAAATAGATGAAACTTTCAATACCATGTTTTTTGACCCCGAGGATAAGCTTTATTTTGAAATGGGTAAAGACATGGGGTACATAATGGATACAGGCAACAATGATGCACGGACTGAGGGAATGAGTTACGGCATGATGATGGCCGTCCAGATGGACAGAAAAGACATATTTGACAGACTGTGGCTTTTCTCAAAAACATATATGCAACATACCAAGGGTAAGTACCAGGGTTATTTTGCATGGTCTGTGGCAACTGACGGCACAAAGAATTATGATGGCCCTGCGCCTGACGGTGAAGAGTATTTCGCAATGGCTCTTTTCTTTGCAAGCAGCAGATGGGGGGACGGGATTCCGCCTTTTGACTACAGTGCTCAGGCAAGAGAGATTTTGAGACATTGCCTGCATCAGGCTGAAATTGTTAAAGGCGGAAAAGCCATGTGGGACAATTCAAACTACTACATCAAATTTGTCCCGGAAGCGGCTTATTCAGACCCATCTTATCATCTGCCTCATTTTTACGAGCTTTTTGCACTAAAAGCAGATGAACAGGATAGGCCTTTTTGGAAAAAAGCCGCAGAAGAAAGCAGAAAATATCTGCATATGTCATGTAACAAGGATACCGGAATGGCTCCTGAGTATGCAAAATTTGATGGTACTCCCAAGCTGCTGTTCAGGGATTATGAATTTTATTCCGATGCCTATAGGGTAGCAATGAATATAGGTTTGGATGCTGCCTGGTTCAACAAGGATAATTCACTGGGAGAAACGGTAGATAAATTGCAGGCCTTTTTCAGCGAAAATACAAAACTAGGCGAATACAAGGCCTATACTATTACGGGAAAACCTTTTGATGAGCCTGCCATGCACCCGGTTGCAATAATTGCAACTAATGCTGCCGGTTCCTTGGCGGCAAAAGGGAAATATCGTCATCAGTGGGTCAAGGATTTCTGGGAACTCCCTTTAAGAAAAGGAGAGCGCAGATATTACGATAACTGTCTTTATTTTTTCAGCTTGCTGATGCTGGCAGGCAAATACAGAATATATATATAGTTTTTAAGATGTGTAAAAAGTGTAGATGGGACTGTCGCAAAATTAAGTTCTATCCTTTTTAACTTGTACGAGAGTATAAATTGTATCAATGGAAGCTTGGAAGCAATCATTGATATAATTTTATACGGGAGTTACCTTTGTTAAAACAGGAAAACTTTCTTTTTTGCAACAGCTCCTCTGCACTTTTTTATTTTAACTTACAGATTTGTAATTTTAAAATTTATGCAATTGTAATTTTAACTCCGTATAATCAAGTGTATGAAAGATAAGCAATGCCGCGGATTGCTTTTAAAATAATTCACTATTACTTTAAATGAACTAAAGAATATATGGAGGTAGTAAAATGAAAGAAGTTTTAAGAATCGAAAATTTGACAAAGAAATATGGTAAAGGACAAAATGAGGTAACAGCAGTTGACAATATAAGTTTTTCAGTTGAAAAAGGTGAGTTTGTTGCGATTATAGGGCCAAGCGGCTCCGGTAAAAGTACATTGCTGCATTTATTAGGGGGAGTTGATAAACCCACTTCCGGTAAAGTATATATTGATGACAAGGATATTTACGGACTAAGGGAAAAAGATTTATCAATACTCAGAAGAAGAAAAGTGGGTTTTGTATTTCAGGCATATAACCTTATCCCCGTATTGACAGCAGAAGAGAATGTTCTCATGCCTCTGCTTCTGGACAGCAGGAAGGAGGATAAGAAATACATTGACGAACTACTAAATATACTTGATTTAAAAGAAAGAAGAAAGCACCTGCCATCAGAACTTTCAGGAGGACAGCAGCAGCGTGTTTCAATAGGAAGAGCACTTGCAAATAAACCATCAATAATTCTAGCTGACGAGCCTACAGGAAACCTTGATACAAAAAACTCCAGAGAGGTTCTGGAATTGTTAAAATACTCTGCAAAAAAATACAATCAGACACTTATACTCATTTCACATGATATGAATATAGCAAGTATGGCAGACAGGGTTATAACTATAGTGGACGGTAAAATTTCTTCCGATGAGGTGGTGAGACAATGAAAAACTATTCAGCACTTACCTCACGGTACTTAAAAAAGCATAAAGGAAGAACTGTACTTACTCTTATAGGAATTATTATAGCCATAGCAATGTTTACGGCTATAGGCAGTATTTACTACAGTGGAATTAATAGTGAAATTCAAAACGCAAAGGCAAATGGTGATTTTCAAGTTTACTTTTTTGAATTGGGAAAAGAAAATGTTAATACATTAGCTTCCAATGCTGAATTTAAAAACATTGGAATCACAAAGCAGGAAGGAACCTACAAGTTTGAAAGTGATAAGTTAACAGAATCCTTGAGAACACTTGATATTAAGAGCTATGATGCCGCAGCTTTTAAAGATATTTTCAAGGTTAAGTTAGTGGAAGGGCGACTCCCTAAGAATAGCTCGGAAATATTGATAGACAAAAAAATAAGCTCTGTTATAAAGGATAAAAAAATAAGCAATGTGCTAAAAGGTACCTTGACAGGCAAGAACGAGTCTTCAAGTGTCAAAGAGTACACTATTGTAGGGGTATACGACAGCAACTACATCACTAATACCGCATTAAGCTATCTGGACATAAAGACTTCTTCTGATTCAAAGGATTATTTCTTGTATGCAAATATGAAAAGCGAAAAAAATATAGTTGATAATGCACAAAAAATAGCAAAAGCAAACGATGTAAAAATAGATATAAACACACGTCTCTTATACCTTATGGGTGAAGGGCCTGATAAAACCAGAAATGCCGGTATGGATAAGATATTTGCCATAATTGCAGGATTTGTTATTGTATGTACGGTTGTGGTTATATACAATGCATTTAATATATCTGTAATGGAAAGAATCAAGCATTTCGGTATACTTCGCAGTATAGGAGCCACCAAAGCTCAGATAAGAAGATTGGTTTTCAAAGAAGCTGCAATAATGAGTGCAATATCTGTACCTATTGGTATTATTGCGGGCTTTGCAGGGATATTTATCACCTTCAGGCTGGTTATGCACGGCTTTTTAGGAGCTTTTGAAATTGGATTTTACCCACAGGTAATTATTGTTGCTGCTCTTTTAGGAATATTCACAGTGTTTATTTCTGCATTTTTTCCGGCGAGAACAGCATCAAAGGTGTCACCTATAGATGCAATAAGGGGTACTGTAGTTGTAAAGGGAGATAAGGCCAAGAGAAGAGGCGGACGTTGGGCAAAACTACTTTTCAGCTTTGAAGGTCAGGTTGCCTACAAGAACATTAAAAGGAACCGAAAAAGATTTTATATTACCTGTATATCACTTATGATATCCATTATTATGTTCGTATTTTTCTCGAACTTTATAGATATATTCCTCCAGAGCAACAAGATAGCAAGTCAGGCTGTAAAGGTTGAAAGTACTTTTATCAACAACGGCGGCGTATATCTGGGCAATCTTCCAAAACAGGTTAAAGAGCTGGAGGGAATAAAAGAGACATATGAAATGTCCAGCGAATATATTACGTATACTATTGATAAAAAAATGCTTTCAGACAAATTCAAGGATTCTTTGAAAAGTAAAAATAAGTTGGAAGAATATGGACAGAACTATCTTATCAACAATGTTAATCTCTTTGGTTATGACGAGAGTTGTCTCAAACTCTTTAATAAAGAAAATAAAACAAATATTGACTATAACAACTTTAAAAATAACAATGAGGTAATCATTGTAAATAAGGCAAGAGGAAGTATAGATAAAAAAACAATATATGATAGCTTTACACAATACAAGGTAGGGGACGAAATAAAAATGCCTGTTTTAAACAGCAGTTATATGAAGAGCCCTGATGCCGAACAGTTGAAGCGTCTTATTGATAATGGAAATACAATTACCTTTAAGGTAGTCGGTGTGGTTGAGTATGAGTCAGTATTACAAAATATCCCATACAACAGTTGCGGCATAATAATGTCCCATGACAGTTTTAAGAAATTAACGGGAGCAGATGAACTATCAATATTGGCTATAAACTTTAATTCACCTGAATATGCTGAAAAAAATTATGAGAAGCTTAATATGCTTGCTGATGAACACAAAGCCCAGTACATGGATGTATATAAGCAGAAAAAACAGTCTGACGACCAGATGAACCAGATGTTGATTCTTGTATACGGTTTCATCAGCCTTATAATACTTATATCAACTGTAAATATAATTAATACGGTAACAATCAATCTTCTTGTAAAGAAGAGGGAGTACGCTACTTTTAAGGCCATAGGTATGACAAAAGGACAATTTCAGAAGCTGGTGCTTTTAGAAGGAGCTTTGTTCGGAATAATTGCTTGTATAATAGGACTGCCAATCGCCTTCCTTCTTACCTACCTTGGTATACTCAGCAATAATCCGCTTGGTGATATTGGTTATCAAGCAGCTTGGTGGCCATATTTATACGGAGGATTGGGAATGATTGGAATTACACTTTTAGCTGCACTGTTCCCATTGAGAAAATTAAACGATATGAACATTGTGGAATCACTTCGTGTTGAGGAGTAAATTAAAGTCGGTTGATTTAGTTTGATATAGCCTGCCGGATTTCCGGCAGGCTATGTATTTTTTATTTATAGTGTATAATTATACTTATATCCTAATGTATAACAGGAGGAGACAATCCATGAATATATTACTTGTGGAAGATGATGCACCCCTTGCTATGGGGATTGAATATGCATTGAAAAAGCAGGATTTTGCAGTATCAATAGCAAAGAATATTAAAGATGCACACAGGATGTTTAATGAAGACATACAATTAATTCTGCTGGATGTTACTCTTCCGGACGGAAACGGATATGATTTCTGCAAGCAGATACGGCAGACCAGCAATGTGCCTATAATTTTTATGACAGCACTTGATGATGAGCCTAATGTAGTATTCGGACTTGATATAGGCGGTGATGACTATATTTCAAAGCCTGTAAGAACCAGCGAATTAATATCAAGGATAAATGCCATTATGAGAAGGCAGAAGCAGATTGAGGGCGTTGATACCGGGAAAATTACCAGTGGAAATGTTGTGGTTGAACCCTTGAAATGCAAGGTTTATGTGAATTTACAAGAGGTTTTTCTTACAGCTGTTGAATATAAGCTGTTGCTTGTACTGCTTGAAAATAAAGGGATTGTAATAAGCAGAAACACTATTATTGAAAAGCTCTGGGATATTGACAGTAATTTTGTTGATTATAATACTCTTAATGTTTATATGAAAAGACTCCGTGAAAAGATAGAAACAGAAGATGAAAAGCATATAGAGACAGTGAGAGGTTTGGGGTATATGTGGAAAGAATGATAGCACACAGATGGAGGTTTAATATTGAAGCTTCTGAAAAATAAAGAAATACAGCTTATCATAGGGATAGTTACGGTTTTACTTATAGCTTTTGGTGCTGTTTCTTATTACACGGTTAAAAACTTTGCAGATTCCGTTAATAAAATACAGATACAGCAGAATATCGGGGTAATAGGTGCTATTGCAAAGCAATATCCAAAGTCTGAAAGCGATATCGTTAAGAACTTCACAAAAGGTTTTCAGGAAGAATATGAGTATGGAAAATCAATTTTAAAGAAATACTCCTATGACGAAAATCTTAGCCTGGAAAAAAACTATATGCTTGAAAATACCTATAGAAAGGCAAACAACACAATAGGAATAACCCTTATAGTGTTTTGGGCAGTTCTGATTTCCTTGTGCGTATTTTGTTTTAACAGAATTTTCTACAAAATAAGAAAGATTAGTGTGAGTGCTGAAGACATTGTAGAAGGAAATTACGATTCAATAAAAGGGGATACCCAAGAAGGAGATATAGGATATCTCATATATCAGATAAATTGTATGAGTGAACGTTTAAGCGAAAACGTTCATGCTTTGGAAAATGAAAAGATATTTTTAAAACGTATTATGGCGGACATTTCACATCAGCTTAAAACGCCTCTTGCGTCTCTTATAATGTTTAATGATATAATGAAAAATGACAGTACCCTTTCTGAAGAGGAAAGGGATGGTTTTGTTTTAGAGAGTAAGAATCAGCTGGATAGGATGGAATGGCTTATAAAAAACATACTGAAAATGGCAAAACTTGAGGCAGGAGTAGTTGAATTTACAATGGAGGAAGCAGATGTGTCTGAAACCGTACAAAGAAGTCTTTCCCCGCTTAAAGCAATTGCTTCTGAAAAAAATGTGGACATCAGGCTTCACGGTTCTTCAAACATTATGGTAAAGCATGATATAAACTGGACTACAGAAGCATTTTCAAACATTATCAAAAATTGTATAGAACATAGTAAAGCAGGAGGAGATATAAATATATCCTGGGACGAAAATAGTGTCTTTGCGCAGATAATTATTCAAGATGAGGGACAGGGGATTCCAAAAGATGAGCTTCCAAGAATCTTTGACAGATTCTATAAAGGGTCTTACAGCTGCAATCCAACAAATATCGGAATAGGACTATACATTACCAAGACTATTGTGGAAGGTCAGAGTGGGTCAATATATGTAAGCAGTACCCTGGGAAAAGGTACTAGATTTACGGTGAGACTCATGAAACAACCCCTTTAAAATAATAAATAATCAGGAGGGTTAAGTAATGGGAAAAAATGATATTTACCTTTACGGCATGACTTTAGCTTCAACCATGAATTTGTTGGTAGGAGGGTACCCGGAAGCTGATACTTATTCCGAAATAAAGGAAAGCTATGTACTTCCGGGAGGGGAAACCGGAAGCTGTGCAGTAGTACTGTCTTCACTGGGCTGTACAGTAAAGCTTGACGGAAACTATCAGGGACCAAAAACTCAGAAAGTTCTGGATGAATACCTTGTGAGGAAATTCGGAATTGATATGTCGGGTGTATATTTCGACGAGACTTTTGACGGAGTTCAGGACATGGTGTTAATAGGGACAAATACCAGAACCTGCTTCGGTAGATTTGGTGCGTATTTCAGTAATGATATAAAAAGATGGAACAAGCCTAATCGTAAGGACATTGAAAGCTGCGAGGTTGTGGGCTTGGACCCATTTTTTATGGATGAGTCCGAACAGGTTGCAGACTACTGCCATGAATTAGGAAAGAAGTATGTTACCATTGACTGTAAGTACGATACAGTGATTCATAAATATTCGGAAGTTAATATTTTATCAAATGAGTTTATAAAGGGTAATTATCCTGAGAAGGATATAGATGAACTCTTTAAAGAGTATACGGCAAACACAGAGGGGCTGGTAATATTTACTTTTGGTTCCCGGGAAATTATGTTCGGACGAAGAAATCAACCCATAAAAAGAATGAAACCATATAAGGTTAAAGTTCAGAGTACTTTGGGTGCTGGAGACACTTTCAAGGCCGGAGCAATATATGGAGTGCTAAAAAATATGAGTGACGAAAAAATAGTACAATTCGCCGCAGCAACGGCGGCGACTGTGTGCAGCAGATTCCCTCTGGCATTGTATCCCCCTGATTTGGAAACAATAAATAAGCTGATTAATAATTAATGGTTTTATAAACCGTAAAAGTGGTATATAATATAAATGCGAATAGTTCCCATTTAGTACATAACATTTATCGGAGGTAATTTAATTGAAAAAAGGTAAACTTTTAAGGACACTGTTAATAACGTTGTCGTTCTCATTTATATTAGCAGGCTGTTCCAATGGAACAGCAAATACCACAGAAAAAACACAAACTACAATAGTGACTTCATTCTATCCCATGTATATTTTTACTCAGAACCTTGTAAAGGATATACCCGGTGTAAAGGTTGAAAACATGACTGAACCACAGCAAGGCTGTCTTCATGATTACCAGATGGTTCCTGCTGATTTAAAAACCCTTGAGAGAGCAGACATATTTGTAATTAACGGGGCAGGGATGGAAGCTTTTATGGACAAAGTAATCAAGCAGAGGCCTGCCCTCAAAATAATAGAAGCCTCAAAAGACATGAAGCTGCTAAAAGATGCCAACGGAGAAGATAATGCTCATGTCTGGGTTGGTATTTCGGATGCGATACAAGAAGTCAAAAATATTTCTGAAGGACTTGCAAAGTCAGATACAAAAAATGCTGAAGCCTACAGGAAAAATGCTTCTGATTATGTAAAGCAGCTTGAGGCTCAGAGAGAAAAAATGCACAAAGAATTGGATGGGTTTAAAAACAAGAATGTAATCACCTTCCATGAGGCTTTTCCCTATTTCGCAAAGGAATTCGGGTTGAATATAGTGTCTGTGGTAGAACGTGAACCCGGTACGGAGCCAAGTGCCGGAGAGCTGGCAGCACTGATTGACAAGATAAAAAGTTCAAAGGTAAAAATACTCTTTGCAGAGCCTCAGTATTCTGCAAAAGCAGCGGAATCAATCGCAAAACAAACAGGAGCAAAAGTCTATCTTCTTGACCCTGTTGTAACAGGAGAGAAAAATGCACCTGCAGACAGCTATATCAAGACTATGGATGAGAATCTGAAGGTTTTGGTTAAGGCTTTTAAGGAGAATCAGTAAAGCTGTGTAATAAAAAATCCGGGGGCTTTCATGGTGGAGAAAATAAAAATTCTTATTGTTGAAGATGATAGGGATATCAACAGACTTATAGCTGACAATCTGGTCAAGGAAGGATATTGTGTAACAAGCACATATGATGGTGCAGCCGCTATAGAATATTTTGAGGCTGACAAATTCCAACTGGTTATTTTGGACATAATGCTTCCAAAGATAGGTGGCTACGAAGTGTTGCAAAAAATAAGGGAGAAAGGAAATACTCCCGTACTCATATTGTCTGCAAAATGTGAGGAAACAGATAAAATAATTGGTTTGGGGCTTGGCGCTGATGATTATTTGGCCAAGCCCTTTGGCATTGGCGAATTAACAGCTAGGGTAAAAGCACAGCTACGAAGATTTTTGAAATTTTCATGTGAACCCCAGCTGCAAACACAAATAGTCAGACATATGGACATAGAAATGGATATAAATACGTATGAAGTGAAAGTAGGGGGCAACTCCGTTACATTGACAGCCAAGGAGTTTGAGATACTAAAACTCTTCTTAAAGAATCCCAAGAAGGTATTTACAAAAAACCAGATGTTTAAATCCATATGGGGTGAAAACTATATAAACGACGAGAATACTGTAATGGTTCATATAAGAAGGTTGCGTGAAAAAATTGAGAAAGACCCTTCAAATCCCAGATATATACAGACTATATGGGGAATAGGTTACAAGCTTGTAGAGGAGTAACATGAGTATATTAATCGGAATTGTAACTTTATCAGTACTTTTAAATATTATATTAGCCTTGAGAATTATAGTTAATAAAAAAGGTATGAGCTGCATTGGCGAGGTGTTGGCTGACATAAGCAATTTCAGATCAAACAGAAGAATACATATGGGCTTGAAATATAAATCACTCAAGGACATAAGCAGTCAGCTTAATATACTTCTCGATAAATTTCAGAGAACACTTGACGAAAAACAAACTCTGGAAATTGCCCACAAACAGCTCATTGCAAATATATCCCATGACATTCGTACACCCCTAACGTCACTTCTTGGTTTTGTAGAGGTACTTCAAAAAGGTGATGGTATCAGCAGTATTGAGCAAAAGGAATATCTGGATATTATCCAGACAAAAGCACAGAATCTTTATCAAATGATTCAGGACTTTTTTGAGCTGTCAAAGCTTGAATCGGAAGATACGCCTATCAGGCTTGTTAAAACGGATTTGACAGATTTAGCAGAAGAAGCTGTTGCAGCCTTTTATAAGGATTTTGTTATGAATGGGATAACACCGGAGATTCAGCTTCCCAAGCAGCGAGTATATGTTTTGGGGGACAGGATAAGCTTGCAGAGAATACTGAACAATCTTGTGTCCAACGCTTTAAAGTATGGAAAAGACGGAAGGGTAATAGGTATTTCTTTGAGAGAAGTGTCCGACAAGGTATGGGTGGATGTGTGGGATAGGGGAAAAGGTATACCTGAGCAAGATTTACCGCTTGTGTTTAATAGGCTGTACACCTCCGAAGTTTCTAGAAACAGCAGTATGCGCGGTACCGGCTTGGGACTTGCAATTACAAAACAGCTGGTTGAGAAGCAAAATGGGGAGATTGAAGTATCCAGTGTCCTTGGTGAGAAAACGGTTTTTTCCTTCAGTCTTATAAAATATCACATATAGCTGTTGAGGATGTTGTAAATATAATATTCACTCTTATTTGCAATATCTTTTTTGTTAAGAAATTTGTAAGAATTTCTTTAAAACAGTGTAAGGTGTATATTGTATTATAAAAGAAAAAACTGCGGGGTGATGCAATGTACAAAACAATTTCAACGGAATTCTTAAAGCTGAGAAGGTCAAAGCTGTTAATTTATGCTTTAATTGCCGGTATTCTTCCTTCTATAGTCAAATTTCTTCAATTTCTCTCAGGAAACACGGATAAAGTCGACAGCTGGCAGTGGTTTTTGGCTTCAAGGCAGGAAATTATGGTTTTTGGAGTGCTGATAACAGTTATTTTATCTTCAAGCTTCATTTTCAATATGGAATACCAATATGGTACAGCTTCGTATATCTATACTTCAAGGGTTCCTAAAATCCAGATTTTTATGGCCAAGCTGTTGACTATATTTGCCGTGGTAGTATTGATTTTTGCGGTAACTTTGGTATCAGAGCTGCTGTTTGGGGTTATAACAATAAAAGCTGCTATTCCCAAAGCTTTGCTATTAAAATTAATTAAAGTGACAGTCTGGTATATGTTGTCCTATGGATTACTGTCAACTACAGTTGTTTTAATTTCAGTATTAACCAAACGATTTGTTCTTACATCCGTTATTTTATTTGGATATTTGATGCTGGTTTTCCCCTTTCATTTAAAGAATAATATTTACATATCTCCTTTTATGACGCCTGCGGCAGTGGCCGCCCGGATTTTCGGTTCAGACAACTACATATTGGTCAGCTATTTCAGGGACGTAACTGTAAATACTACAGCCGCAGCAATGTTTATTATTGCTTTGGCAGCAGTTTCATTGGGTTTGGGCCTGATAGCATACCAAAAATCGGATGCAATTTTATAATATAAATGGAGGAGGGTCTGATGTTTCTGAATCTGATTTATACAGAGCTGATAAAATACAAAAGAACACCTGTCTTCTGGATAATTGCAATAGGAGGGTTTCTTTCGGCAGGTACTGCAATGCTCCTTGTAACATCACAAAAAGCTGTTGCAACATGGGATGATTTTGCAGTGGCGGGGCTGAATGGTATAAACCTCGTGGCGCTGTTGGTCATTGCAGTAATAACAGGGTACGTTATATCTGGTGAGTATCACCAAAGTACTATAGGCATATTGTTTACATATCCCGTCTCAAGGATAAGGCTATTTACGTTAAAACAAGCAGTAATGCTGATTTTTAGCATATGCTTGTATATTTCATTTCTGGTAGCGGCATTCTTATTTGGTATCATATTTATTGGTGTTCCTGAATGGAAACTAATGTTGAAACTTTTAAGGCTGATATTTATTATGGCTGGACTGAATTTTGTTCTTGTTCCTCTCACATCCTTTATATGTCTGGTGGTTAAATCGGTGGGAACAAGCATTTTTACCGGGATGGGTTACTTTATTTCATATATGAGCTTTATAAATATAAAAAACAGTCTTTATATACCTACCTGTACACCTAACAGGCTTGTTGATTATTATTTCTTGACAGAAAATATTGGCAGGGGTGATATAAAGGGTATTTTGGCAGTGGTTGCCTCAGTTTTTATATTTTCGGTTTTAATTAGTGCTGTTTATTATTCAAAGCATGATGTGTATAAATAGAATAATTGGAGGGCGTAAATGTGGATTATGTATTAAAAACTCAAAATCTTTCGAAATTATATAAAAATAAAAAAGCTGTAAACGGTGTAAATATGAATGTTGCCAAGGGAGATATATATGGATTCCTCGGTCAGAACGGAGCTGGTAAAACAACAACCATCAGAATGATAATGGGACTCGTAAAGCCAACAGAGGGAGAGGTATTTCTGTTCGGAGAGAGAATTTCCCAAGGTCAGCATGAACATTACGGAAGAATAGGTTCGGTTATTGAAACAGCCGGATTTTATCCAAACCTGACAGCTGTTGAAAATCTGGAGATACATAGGCGACTTATGGGTGTCACAAATAAAAGCTATATTGAAGAAGCCCTTGAAATAACGGGTATGACAGATGTACGAAACAAGAGGGTCAAGGGCTTTTCTCTTGGGATGAAACAGAGACTTGGAATATCAAGGGCGCTGCTGCATAAGCCTGAATTACTGATACTTGATGAGCCTACAAATGGCCTTGACCCAGTGGGAATAAAGGAAATCCGCAAATTAATTCAAGACCTTTCTGTGAAAAGGAAAATTACGGTTCTGGTATCTTCACATATACTTAGTGAGATACAGCAGACAGCCACAAAAATAGGCATAATAAATGAAGGAACTTTGTTAGAGGAAATTGATTTTGAGTCTCTGAAAAAGAAGAGCAGGAGCTATATTCAAATTAAGACAGGCGACGACAAGAAGGCATCATTTTTGCTTGAAAAAATGGGAATTACAGATTACAAGGTTATTGAACAAGGAGTTATAAGGGTTTACGAAAAGTTGAACGAATCTTCCGCCTTTAACCGTACATTATCTGAAAATGGGGTAGAGGTGAGTGAAATAAGTGTAATGAATGACACTTTGGAAGATTATTTTCTACAGCTGACAGGCGGGTCGTTTAGGATTACTTAATACTTTTATCTGTTACTCAGAACTGATATGTTGTTTAGAAAACAAAGACTGATACCTGAAATTAACAGATATCAGTCTTTATTTTATTGATTTAATTCATATTATTACTCCGCCATACGCTTTAAACGCTGGTACTTATCTTTTGCATGTTCTTCTGCAAGAGTAAACAACTCTTCCGCCTCTTCAGGGAACATCTTTGCAAGAGAGGAATATCTTACCTGAGACATCAGGAATTCCTTGAAGCTTTCCTTAGGCTCTTTTGAATCCAGAATAAACGGATTCTTTCCTTCCTGCTTCAAATCAGGATTATACCTGAACAAATGCCAGTATCCCGCTGATACAGCGGCTGCTGAATTTGCTATGCTTCTTCCCATGCCGTCTTTGATACCGTGGCTTATACATGGAGAATATGCAATAATAATAGAAGGCCCTTTGTAGGCTTCGGCTTCAGCAATTGCCTTTAGCATTTGGTTTCTGTCCGCACCTATTCCCACCTGAGCAACATATACATTGCCATAGGTCATCATTTGAGCGGCTAGATCCTTTTTAGCCTGTTTCTTACCGGAAGAAGCAAACTTTGCAATAGCGGACGTAGGAGTTGCCTTTGAGGCCTGGCCGCCTGTATTTGAATAAATTTCTGTATCAAATACAAGCATGTTGATATCATCTCCGGTAGAGAGAACATGGTCAAGTCCGCCATAGCCTATATCGTAAGCCCATCCGTCACCGCCTACTACCCATATGGAACGTTTAATAAGATAGTCCTTCTTTTCCAGAAGTTCATTAACCAGCTGCATTTGCTTCTGATCCTTATTTGAGTAGCTCTGCAGAGCACTAATTAAGTCTTCGCTGGCTCCTTTGGAGGCTGCACCGTCTTCAACACTTTCCAGCCATTTTGCTAATAAAGGTTTAAGCTTTTCATCAATATCCAGCTCCAATAGCTCATTTGCAACATCTCTGAGACGTTCTCTGATTTGCTTTACCCCAAGGTACATACCATAACCGAATTCGGCATTATCCTCAAACAGGGAATTTGCCCAAGCAGGGCCTTTGCCTTCATGGTTTACCGTATATGAGCTTGTAGGATATGAGGCAGCCCATATTGATGAACAACCGGTTGCATTTGCAATCATCATTCTGTCACCGTAAAGCTGTGTTATAAGCTTAATATATGGGGTTTCACCACAGCCGGCACAAGCTCCGGAGAATTCCATTAAAGGCTTTCTGAACTGACTGTCCTTAATGGTCTTGTTTCCAAAGTTACCGCCTTTATATCCTATTTTGTTGGTAGCATAGTCATAGTTAGGTATTTCTCGTTCTGTCTGGGTGCTCAGTTTTTTCATAACCAGAGCTTTTGGCTTAGCAGGACAAACGTCAGCACAGTTGCCACAGCCTGTACAGTCCATAGGACTTATCTGTATTCTGAACTGGTATTCTTCCATTCCCTTGCCCACAGCTTTTTTTGTAACAAAGGCTTCAGGTGCGGCCTTTAACTCATCTTCGGTTGCCAGAGTTGGCCTGATAACCGCATGAGGACATACCAGAGAGCAGATATTACACTGTATGCAGCTTTCTGGCTGCCATTCGGGGACATTAACTGCAATGCCTCGTTTTTCATAAGCTGAGGTTCCATTTGGCAAAGTTCCGTCTTCTATTCCTTTAAATGCACTTACAGGAAGTTCTTCACCCTTCATTGCATTCATAGGCCTCATGACTTCGCTTATAAATTCCGGCTCATTAATGTCAGTATTGGACGTATCCTGTGCATCCTTCCAACTGTCTGGAACATTTATCTTGACTATGGCGTTAATACCCTTGTCGATTGCTTCATGATTAACCTTAACAATATTTTCGCCCTTTTTGCCATAGCTTTTTACAACGGCATCCTTGAGGTACTTAACAGCTTCTTCAAGAGGAATAATATCGGCAAGCTTAAAGAAAGCAGCCTGCATTATCATGTTTATCCTGTTTCCTAGACCTATTGACTCGGCAATCTTTGTTGCATTAACTGTGTAGAACTGTATATTATTTTTGGATATCTGCTGTTTTATTTCAGCAGGAAGGTGGTCTTCCAATTCCTTTTCGTCCCACAGGCAGTTTAAGACAAAGATACCGCCTTTTTTAATACCTTTGAGTAAGTCGTACTGGTTTACGTAGGATTGATTATGACAAGCAATGTAATCCGCCTCATTTATTAGGTACGCAGATTTTATAGGCTCATCTCCAAATCTGAGATGGGACATGGTAACTCCGCCTGATTTCTTAGAGTCATATGCAAAGTAGCCCTGAGCATATTTCTCGGTATGATCACCTATAATCTTTATTGCCTGTTTGTTTGCTCCTACAGTTCCATCGGAACCAAGTCCCCAGAACTTACATCTGATAGTTGACTTTGGTTCTGCATTAATTTTTGCTTCTGCTGCCAAGGATGTATGAGTAACGTCATCATCTATACCGATGGTGAACTGGTTTTTAGGATTCTGCTGTTCCAGATTGTCATATACTGCCTTAATATCGGAAGGAGTAGTATCCTTTGAAGCAAGACCAAATCTTCCCCCGACTATAACAGGTGCATTAGGAACATCGTAAAACGCAGTTTTAACATCAAGGTATAAAGGCTCTCCTATGGAACCCGGTTCTTTTGTCCTGTCCAGAACAGCTATTTTTTTAACTGTTTTAGGAATTGCATTAAGCAGGTGTTTTACAGAGAATGGTCTGTAAAGGTGAACCTTTACAAGTCCGTACTTTTTACCCTGACTGTTCATATAGTCTATAGTTTCTTCAACAACATCTGTAATTGAACCCATTGCAACAATTATATTTTCGGCGTCAGGTGCTCCGTAATAATCAAAAAGGCTATATTTACGGCCTGTAAGAGCCCCAACCTTATTCATGTAATCCTCAACAATACCGACAATATCATTATAAAAAGGATTAGAGGCTTCACGACCCTGAAAATAAACATCAGGGTTTTGAGCTGTACCTCTTGTAACAGGATGATTTGGAGACAAGGCTCTGTCTCTGAATTCCTTAACTGCCTCGTAATCAACCAGACTTGCCAAATCTTCATATTCAAGTGCTTCGACTTTCTGTATTTCATGAGATGTTCTAAAGCCGTCAAAGAAATGAAGGAAAGGAAGTCGTCCTTTAATTGCAGCCAAATGAGCTACAGGTGCCAAATCCATTATTTCCTGAACTGAACCGGAAGCAAGCAGGACTACACCGGTTTGCCTTGCTGCCATTACATCCTGATGATCGCCGAAGATGGAGAGAGCATGAGTTGCAATAGCTCTTGCACTCACATGGAAAACAGCAGGCAACAGTTCCCCTGCAACCTTGTACATATTCGGAATCATCAATAACAAGCCTTGGGAAGCAGTAAACGTAGTAGTAAGGGCACCTGCCTGAAGAGAACCATGAAGGGCACCTGCTGCACCTGCTTCTGACTGCATTTCAACTACTCGGACTTTTTGCCCGAATATATTTTTTTTGCCTTTGGCAGACCATTCGTCAACTGATTCTGCCATGTTTGATGATGGTGTTATTGGATAAATTGCAGCGACATCGGTAAAAGCATAGGACACATATGCAGCTGCAGTATTACCGTCAACCGTCATTTTGATTTTCGACATTTAAAAAACACCCCCGTATTATAGTTTACTTCCATTATCTACCCAGCTTTTTGCTTCTGAAACACCTTCCACTGTTGGAATGACAACATTAGTGTCCTTTTGCTTTGCGGCTTCATTTGTCCAGGCAGCCGTTCCCTCATTGTCAGTGGGTCTGTACGCTGTTCTTCGTCTGTTGTCCCGTCCGTCCAGTTGCTTATCTTTTTTATTCATAGCTACCTCCAAGTATAATTATTGTTATGAAAAGAGAAAAATTAACCCTATAAAAAAATATAAGATATAAAAATTATTTGCTTTATTAATTTTTTTATTCGAAATGTAGTAATTTGAACAATATAAAAAGATCCGGTTTAGAAGTTTAAGCTTCCTAACCGGACGATATATTTATCAGGTATTTTGCAACTAATCAAAAAATAAGTTAAGCCAATGAAAAAGAAGAGGTAATAGTACTGTGTTTAAAAAAAGGGTTAACAATTTCATATTGATTTTTAACTATAACAATATTTTCAGTAGCATCATATTTCTTAGCTATACCATTGTGCAGCAATGCACCCTTTTTTATGTAACTGGATTCTCCAATGTAAAATGAATGCTTAGATTTGCCCCAATTGTTAAAAGCCATTACTCCGCCTTGTATTGTTCCATTGTTTATTATTATATTTGCTGCATCCAGATATGATATTCCGTACCAACTGCCTTTTAATGTTCCGCCGTTCATTATTACAAAAGGCGCGGGTGTATTACTCCAATTGTATAATGCACTATAGCCTTTTATTGTTCCACCTTCTTGTTTTAGAACACCGGATTTATTAAAATAGATTCCCATACCTTTTGGATATAAATTTTCAATTACGCCGGTTTCCTTTTCGCTGGAGTCTTGTACGGTTAATGCACCCTCCAGATATATTGTACCGTCAAAATTTCTACTGGTGACTTTATGACCTGCCAAATCAAGTACTACATTAGTATTAGTATCCAGTGTCAGAGTAGATTCACCAAGGTTCACATCTGTGAGCAGAGTAATAATTGTTTCTTCTGGGCTTTCTATGGAATTAAGTGCTTTTTGCAGTGTAGGAAATTCTTTATTACCTACTTTTGCCTGATTACATGCTTCACATTTAGTGATTTCGTAATGCGGCAAAATGGTGTCAACCTTTAAATCTACAATAGGTCTTAACCGTAGTTTCTTAATTCTATCCAATTTGCCTCGCCTCTTTGTTTGAAATTTTGATGTAAACACCATTATTAACCTTTAAGTAAAAACATTTAAATTTAATGAAAGAAAGCTTTTAAACAAGGTAACTATATGCATAATGATTAATTTTGGTTAGTTTTTTCGAGAATATCCCCTCCATACCCATTATTCCTATTAAAGCTAATGATATCAGTATTTTGGACAAAAGTGAAGCGGTATGTGCAATTCGACGGCAAAAAGTGCAATACGATTGAAAAAATCAAATCTTTCATGTTATAATTCTAAAAGGAAAGATATTCCAATTATTATTGCATCTTAGGAAGGTTACGATGAAAATAGCCATTTGCGACGATTTAAGATTTGATCGTACATTGCTGTGCGAGTACATACTGCAGTATGCAAAAAATAATTTTGTCAATATTGAAGTTGTGGAGTTTGACAGTGGTGAAGAAATGTTGACGTCTTTTTTAGAGGAAAAATATAAAATTGTATTTCTGGATATATACATGAAAGGTATAGACGGAGTTGAAGTTGCTGAGAAAATACGTGAAACTGATGAGGACTGTAAAATTATTTTCACAACCTCCAGCTTGGACCACAAAGGTGAAGGCTTTGAGGTTGCTGCAACACACTATCTTATTAAGCCTATAACATATAAACGTGTGGAACAAGCCTTAAACCGTTGCAAAAAGATTTTAGCCTTTGATGCAAAGTACATAGAATTGCCTTTGGGGAAAGAGACTGTGAAAATCAGACTTAGGGATATCATGTACATTGAAGCTGTAAGGAATGGTATTGTCATAACTACCGAAATCGAAGAATATAAAATTCATATGCCTATGGCAAAAATTTGTGATATTATTAAGGACAAAAGATTCTTAAGGTCCCATAGAGGATTTATCGTAAATATGCAGCATATAATTGCAACCAAAGAAAATGAGTTTGTTCTGAAAAACAGCTTCACTATTCCCATACGACAGTCAGGCAGGAAAGAGATAAAATGTGCTTACATGCATTATGTAATAGAAAGCCAAAAGGATAATCACTGTTCTGATTTTATTGTCTAATTAATCACTAATTAAAGTTAACGTGTGTATATACTGTTACCGAAATATATTAACATAAAAAATATTATATCGGACTTGAAAACTCTTCTTAGTAGGGGGAAACATTCCTGTATATTTTACATAACATGTAATAAGGAATTTATGTTAATAAAAGAGGAGGTATAATTGTGCATAATTACGTAAATTGGCCATATGTAAGCAGTAATATGATGGCTCCGGGCCCTTCAAATAAAAATCAAGGTTCAGGGATGACAAACCCTTGGACCATGCAGACCAATAGTCCTGATATACAACCGGGCTATACACCACATATAAATCACGATGAAGATGAAAAGGCTCCTGGCATGATGCAGCAGGGCATGATGCAGTCCGGAATGGGTTCTGATATGATGCAGCAGGGTATGATGCAGCCCGGAATGTGTCCTGACATGATGCAGCAGGGTATGATGCAGCCAGGGATGTGTCCCGACAAGATGCAGCAGGATATGATGAATTGCGGTATGAGCCCTGATATGATGCAACAGGATAAAATGGATGTAGATATGTCGGAGGCGTTGGAGTTAATTCAACAAGCGATAAAAGGTGAGATACATGACAAATTATTCTATCAATATCTTTTAGACAATGCCCCGGCGATGCTGGACAAAGAAATTATCACAGAGATAAGGGACAATGAAATAAAACATGCAAAGATGTTCCGACAGATTTATTTCGAACATACGGGAAAGACCGTAAAACCTGATGAAAATGTTACCTTTGAAAAACCTAAAACATATTGTGACGGGCTTAGAGGAGCTCTTATGGGTGAAACTAATGCGGTAAAAAAATACCGCAGGATATTAGCTGCCATGAAAAACAGAAAACATATAAACATGATGGTAGAAATAATTACGGATGAATTAAGGCATGCTTCTTTATATAATCTTTTAATTCACAATAATGATTGCAAATATTAATATCAGTTAGATAATTAAACAGGACTGCTTTTAATCAGCTGTCCTGTTTAATTTTACCCAAAAATAAAGAAAAATAAAAAAATTTAGTATATATCTACAGACTTTTGGGTTAAATTTAAGTATATTGAATAAAGCAGGTAAACATATAAACTAAATTAAAGAGGTAGAGATGGATATTATTGTAAATTTTTTTAATTTTGTAATGCACTTGGACGAGAATCTGACTATGTTGGCGAATAACTTTGGTATTTGGACCTATGTGATTTTGTTTGCCATAGTCTTTTGTGAGACAGGCCTTGTTGTAACTCCTTTTTTACCCGGGGACTCCATGATATTTGTACTGGGAGCTCTTTCAGCCAGCGGTGAGCTTGATTTGAAGATTATAACAATGGTATTAATCTCAGCTGCTATTCTCGGAGATACCTGTAATTATCATTTAGGTAAAATATTCGGCCCTATGGTATTCCGAAAGGATAACGTCAGATTCCTTAAAAAGGAACATTTGATAAAAACCCATAATTTTTATGAAAAACACGGTGGTAAAACCATAATACTTGCAAGATTTATACCCATAATCAGAACATTTGCACCCTTTGTAGCAGGTATGGGTTCAATGAGCTATATGAAATTCATAAGCTACAATATTATTGGTGGTGTCCTTTGGGTTTCATTATTTCTGACAGCAGGGTACTTTTTCGGAAATGTTCCCCTTGTTCAGGATAACTTTACACTTGTAATACTGGCTATAATTGCAATATCTATATTACCGGGTTTTATAGCATACTTAAAAAATAAAAAGGTAGGTACGCCCGACAAAGCTTAAATTTATGACGAAATATACCGGGGAAATTCACGTATCGTTCACAAATATAAACTATAATTTTATTTAATAGTTCATATGAAAGGGGCATACTTTTCGTGGGTTTAATTAAAATTCTTATTGCAGATGATGAGGAAAGAATGAGAAGACTGGTTGCCGATTTTCTCAAAAAACAGGGATATGCCGTAATTGAAGCAGATAACGGAATGAAGGCATTACAGATAATTATTGAGCAAAAAGAAACAATCAGTCTGGTAATTCTTGATGTAATGATGCCCATAATGGATGGATGGGAGGCATTGCGGAGTATTCGCCAATATTCAAAGGTTCCCGTAATAATGCTGACAGCAAAATGTACAGAAGCAGATGAGCTGCTGAGTTTTGGTATTGGAGCAGACGAATACATAACCAAACCTTTCAGCCTGATGATACTATTGGCAAGAGTACAAGCTCTGCTTAAAAGATTAAATATTAATATAAACGGTAAAAAATCCTTTGACGGTTTGGAGATTGATCTTCCGGCTCATACAGTGCATGTCAGCGGTCAAGAAATAGAGCTTACCCCAAAGGAATTTGAACTGTTGCTCTATCTTTGTGATAATGACGGAATAGCTCTGTCCAGAGAGAAAATCCTTAATTCCGTTTGGGATTATGGTTATTTTGGCGATGTCAGAACTGTTGATACCCATATAAAAAAATTGAGACTGAAACTGGGAGAAAAGGGCGATTTCATACAAACCATAAGGGGCTTGGGATATAAGTTTGAGGTGACTAAATGAAAATCTCATTAAAAACGAAGCTCTTTGGGGCATTTTTTGGCTTGATAGTATTTTCGGTGGTTCTGACGTGGGTTCTAAACAGTACTCTTCTTCAAAAGTATTACTATCATAACCAGAGAAATACTATGAGGCAGAGCTATAATATTATAAAGGATGCCTATAATAACGATTCCGACAATATAATGATGGATATAGAAAAAATTGAAAGTCTGAGAGGAACAGCCATACTATTGTTTGATAAGGATTTAAATGTAATTTATCAATCCAGACAGAGAAACCTGCAAATGTTAAGGGAAAACAGACATATTATGGGGACTGCTCCGTCTATTGACAGAAAGTTTATAAAAGACAAAATTAGCAGACTTCAAACGGATACTCCCAAAATAGAAATCAGATACGATAAAAGGATGGAATCAAACTTTGTATCACTCTATGCCAAAATAGATGATAATATATATATATACATGGGAACACCCTTCGCCGCTATTCAGGAAAGCTCACAAATAGCTATAAGCTTTTCTATTCTTACAGGCCTTCTGACCCTGGTACTTGGAGGACTAATTATTTACATTCTTACTTCAAGAGTTACAAAACCAATTGTAAAGCTGAATGTTATTGCAAAAAAAATGGCTGTCCTTGATTTTAGTGAGAAATATTATGTAAACAGAAACGACGAAATAGGGACACTGGGAGAAAGCATAAATTCACTGTCGAAGCAGTTGGAATCCTCAATAAGAGATTTGCAACAAGCCAACCTTAAGTTAATGCAGGATATACAGAAGGAAAGACAGATTGATGAAATGAGAAAGGAATTTATCAGCAATGTATCACATGAGCTGAAAACGCCTATTGCTATTGTACAAGGCTATGCAGAGGGACTTAGGCTCAATGTTAATGATGACGAGGAAAACAAGAACTTTTACTGTGACGTTATAATTGATGAAGCAAACAAAATGGATAGCATGGTAAGAAAGCTTCTTGAACTATCAGAACTTGAATTCAATCAAATCTCTCTTGAGCGGGATAACTTTCCCATAAATGAGCTTATAACTGATGTTTTAAAAAAGAAAGCCATTCTTTTTGCCGAAAAAGATGCGAAAGTCACCTTCAATTCAAAGGGCAAGGATAATGTAATTGTGAATGCGGATTACTATTATATTGAACAGGTTTTCATGAACTATCTCAGCAATGCACTTAATCACATGGATGATAAAAAGATAATAAATGTCGACCTTGAAATAACAGATACAAAGGCACGTGTTGAGGTATTCAATTCAGGAAAAAACATTCCTGATGAAGTTATAGAAAGCATTTGGATGAGCTTTTTTAAAGTTGATAAGGCAAGAACAAGAGCGTACGGAGGAACAGGTCTGGGCTTGTCCATTGTAAAAGCAATTCAGAAAGCCCATAACAATGCTTATGGTGTTATAAACAAGGCAGAAGGTGTTATGTTTTGGTTTGAAACTGATTTGGCATAGTGCCATGGAAAAAATTGTTTGAAGCAATTTACAAAATCTACACAATATTTACACATTAGTTGAGAAAGATAGTGTAGAAAGGAGGTGATAGTAGTGAAAAATATTAAACTTCTTATTACTATCGCATTTGTTATTTCAATGCTATCTTCTAATGTCTTTGCAGTTGAGTCAGACATAGGTTCAAAATCACAAGATGGTGCAGTTGATCAACATAAAGAAGAGATTAAGGACAAAGACAAATGTCAGAAGTGTCGTAAGAATCCAATTAAATATCTTGAAGATAAAAAGCAAAGCGTAGAAAAAGATTTGAAGGAAGGTCGTATTTCCAAGGAGGAAGCTGACGAAAAGATAAAGGAAATAGAGCATCGCATACAAAAAATCAATGAGTTTAACAGCTTGCCTCTTTCCGAGAAGAAAGAAAAAATCTACAGCAGATTCCAGAAGCACATTGAAAGAAAGGTTTCAGAAGGAAAATTGACAAATGAGGAAGGCCAAAAGTTTCTGACGGAGCTAAAAAAAGAGCTTGATGAGTGGGACGGCAAAGATTTTCCTAATTTGAAGATTGACAAGCCGGATAATAAACAAAATAATTAGTTTTATATGACAAAAGGGGACGCATATTAACAAAAATGCGTCCTTTTTTAATTCTCGTACAAGTTGGAATTCCAGGCTTCAGCAGTCAAATGAGTCAGGTTTACACCTGTTGAAATTAAAAATTCACCCAATATGAGACGATTTCTGTCGTCAAGATTTTCTGCAAGTAAAAATGCTAATGCCAGAGACAAAATTGTGTACTCTTCAGGAGAAAGGTTGAAAAAATCGCTGCTCAAATCTGATTCCTCCGGAACAAATAAAATATATAGTATAATATGAGTAGTTCAAATTATTGGGAATATATCCTTAAAATATTTATGCCTTTGTTGTAATACGTATTTTTAGTGATTGTCTTGTAACAGCTTTACCTTTCTTAAAAGCTGAAACGATTATGGTAAACAATATAATCACACAGCCTATAACAGAAAGAATTCCTGTGAAGCGTTCTCCAAGAAGTAATATACCCAGAGATGCAGTAACAACAGGCTCTAAGGCATATGTAATAGCTGCATTTTCGGGTCGCACAAATTTGATTGCAGAGCTTTGAAACAGAGAGGTAAATATAGTAACAGCGGCATTAAGACAAATAAGTAATAGGAATACCGGATTTACTACATTTGATAAGTATATTTTACCTGTTTCAAATATCAGAGCCAGAGCCAAAAAGCTTACTATGTTGGTGCTATGCTGTATAAATGTAAACTGTACCGGGGTAAATACATTTGAGAACTTATTTTGAAGTGCAATAAACAAGGAGAAAAAAATTGCATTACATAGTGCGAAAATATCTCCTATATTTATACTGAAACCCTTTCCGGCAAAAGTAATAAAGTAAATACCTATCATAGCTGTCATTGCCAGAATTATTGTTTTACGGGTAGGGGCTTTTTTCTCTAATACAGCCATTATAACAGGTGTTATTACTATAGCCAGCTGTACTATAAATGCCGTGTTTGAGCCGGAGGTTCTTTTTAGTGCAAGCATACAGAAGGTGTTGCTTACCACTGAAACAAGGCTTATAAGTACGCAGGTGACAACAATCTTTTTACTGAAACCCTGTAGCTTTTTTCTGAATAGTACTACTGTTGAACCAAGCCCCAATACAGCACATATAAAGAGTATTGAGAACTGCGGCAAAAAGCCCAGAAGCATTTTGGACCATATATATGATGAACCCCACAGTACGGCATTTAATATAAGAAATATTTGAGCGTTGTTTTTCGTAATAATGTTCATAATATGTACCCGCCTGAATTTATTAGTTTACATATTATATTATATTCTAACTTTTAGCCAAGTTTATTGCATAAACTGTTTAAAAATATGCAAAAAGTGCTTTTTGTCCATTTATTTTATTTTAAACATATAATAAAATAGTATTACTTAGTATTTTCACAAGTTATGAAGGGATGATTAAGATGGAAAAGGAGCCGGGTATCAAAAGAGGCTATCTGGAGGATGATTTTAAATTCTTTCACTTGAAGGACAGAAACAATATTCAGTTTGAACACCATTATCACGATTTTAATAAAATAATAATATTTTTACTTGGTGACGTTATATACAATATAGAAGGTAAAAACTATAAACTCAAACCTTGGGATGTACTTTTTGTTCCGGCAAATCAGGTACATAAGCCTATAATAGCACCTGACCGTGACTATGAAAGAATAGTTATATGGATAAACAATAGATTTTTAGAGGAGCATGGAAATTGCGATAATGATCTTCTGACATGCTTTAACATGGCCAGAGACAAAAAGCATTTGGTGAGGTTGGGTGTTAATTCCCTTAATAATATTAAGCCTATATTGGTGAATCTTGAAAAAGAGCTTAAAAAAATAACCTTCGGTTCGGGTATTCTTGCAAATGCACTTTTCGTGCAATTCATGGTATACATAAACAGATTATTTTTAAAGCCGGATAAACAAGTAGAGGACATAGAAGTAGAGTTTGATGAACAGATTCAGAAGGTAATACACTTTATTAATGAGAACCTGTCAGGGGATCTGAGCATAGCAACTCTATCCGAAAGGTTCTACATTAACAAGTATTATCTGATGCATAAATTCAAGGCTAACACAGGGTTCTCAATCCATAGTTACGTAAATAACAAGAGGCTTCAAAAAAGTGCTGCTCTTATAAAGTCGGGAAAAGCTCCCTCTGATGCAGCAGGAGAATGCGGATTTAACGACTATTCAAGCTTTGTACGCACTTTTTCCAAAATGTACGGTATGTCTCCCAGAAAATATGGCAAGTCTACCCTTGAGCACCCTGTTAACAGCTTTCAGGTTGAGGGATGACAGCAGGCCTATACATAAATCATTTTTTTAGTCATTCCGCCGTCTACGGTTATGTTTTCGCCTGTTATAAAGCCGGATTTGTCGGATGCCAGAAAAATACATAATTCAGCTATGTCATCGGGAACACCCACTCTTCCGGCAGGATGCTGGGCATGGTCGTCTGCTGATAAAATCTCCTGACTTGCAGCAGAGCTTTTTTTCCAGGATGAAACATCTATCCAGCCCGGACTGATGGAATTAACTCTTATGCCGTACTTTCCAAGGGAGATGCCATGGAGTGGGTCAGTGCTATAATTCCTCCCTTGGAGGCAGAGTACGGCTCAGTATCCGGTTCTGACATAAAGGCTCTTGTCGAGGCCATATTAATTATGCACCCGCTTTTTTGGCTTTTCATAAATCCGGCACAGAATTTTGCACAATAATATGCACCGGACAGGTTTACCGCAATAGCCTTGTCCCATTGTTCAACAGTTGTATCAAATATATTACCAAAGCCTGTGAGAACGGCATTGTTTACAAGTACATCAATACTGCCGTATTTCTTGTTCGAATAATTTACCATTTCTTCCACAGAGGCCGTGTCAGAAACGTCAGTTTTAATAAAAACAGCTTCAAAACCTTCATTCCTTATATGTTGTTCGTTTTCCAAGCCTGCTTCTTCGTCTGTATCTGCGATTACAACTTTAGCCCCTTCTTGGGCAAATTTTCTTGATATTGCTCTTCCGATACCCTGACCTGCACCTGTTACAATTATGGTTTTATCTGTAAATTTATACATATATTACAAAACCTCCTCTGTTTTTAGTATAATATCTAGAGTATATCAAAAACACATATAAAATGCATAAACTGCTAAGTGCATGAATAAGTAGCAGTATAGCTTATTGAACAGGGGAGATAAAATAATGAGGTATAAAATTCTGGCTTTATTTGCAATAACAATCATAATAATTATTATTTCAGTATTTTCAAAAACATTTGCATATCAGGAGGCAAGGGAAATAAAAATTCTATTTACTCATGACATACATGATCACCTGCTTCCAAACAAGGGAGAATATAACGGCAACACTGTCTGGACAGGGGGATATTCAAGACTGAAAACGGCAATTGACAAGGAAAAAGCGGACAGCAAAAATACAGTTCTGGTAGATGCCGGAGACTATTCAATGGGAGATTTATTTCAATCATTGTTTTCAACAGATGCACCGGAGCTTAGAATTATGGGGCAAATGGGTTATGATGTAACCACATTTGGCAATCATGAATTTGAATTTAAAGATACCGGTCTGTCCGGTCATTTGTATGCTGCAAAAAACAGTGGTGACAAACTTCCTCAGATAGTCACCTCGAATATTGAATTTCCGGATGTGAAAAAAATGAATAAATCCTCCTATGAGCTGCAGCAGGCAATGAAAGCATATGGAGTGAAAGAATATACTATTCTCAACAAAGGAGGAATCAGGATTGGTATATTCGGCCTTATGGGAAGGGACGCTGACAGTTGCAGAACAGCCTCGGAGATTACCTTTGATAATATTGTTGAGAGTTCAAAAAAAGTGGTAAAAAAGCTCAAACAGGAGGGCGTAGACCTTATAGTATGCCTTTCTCACTCAGGTACATGGGAAAAGTCTTCAAAATCAGAGGATGAAATACTTGCAAAGAAGGTTCCTGAAATTAATGTTATAATAAGCGGACACACACATACCCTTTTACAAAAGCCTATTATACATGGAAATACTGTAATCGGTTCCTGTGGCGAATATGGAAATAATCTGGGAGTTATTGAACTTGTTCAGACTTCCGGCAAAGGATGGTCGCTAAAGGATTACCATTTGAAGAATATTGACCAATCAATTAATGAGAACATAGAAATTTCCCAAACCATAAGCAAATTCAAGGATATGGTTCAGCAAAAATATCTTAATTATTTTGACTTGCAATTTGATGAAGTTTTGTGCAAGTCTCCTTTTAGTTTCATTGCTACTGACCAAATAGGAAAAAAACTGCAAGAGGATACCTTGGGGAACCTTATTTCCGACGGATATATTTATTCCGTCAAGCAGGCGGAGGGGGGAGCCTACGAACCTGTAGCTGTTGCTATTGCACCTGTGGGAACAATTAGAGGCTCTTTTGTAGAGGGTGAAATAACCGTACAGGATGCTTTTATTTCAAGCTGCCTTGGAATTGGTCCTGATGACATATCCGGCTATCCCCTTATATCAGTGTATCTTACTGGAAAAGAACTGAAAAATTTATGTGAACTGGATGCCTCCATATCTCCTATGCTGAGTTATGCTCAACTGTATATGTCAGGCATCAGCTACACCTTTAATCCTAACAGAATGATGCTCAATAGGGTTACAGAAGCTTACCTGCAAAAGCATGACGGAACAAAAGAAAAAATCAATGATAAAAAACTATATAGGGTAGTAAGCGGTTTATATAATGCACAAATGCTCTCTACTGTGGGTGACAGGTCTTTCGGACTTCTGCCCATAATACCTAAAACAAGGGACGGTAAGCCCATTAAGAATTTTAATTCTCGTATTATTTACACTAATTCAGGGGGACATACCACCGAGCTAAAGGAATGGCTGGCAACTGCCAGATATCTACAATCCTTTCCAAAAGTTGAGGGTGTACCCCAAATACCATATTATTATAATACCTTACACGGACGAAAAATTATTGATAACACAAACAGTCTGGGGGCAATTTTGGGTAATCCCAACAGTATAGCAGTAAAGTTATATTTGCTTGTATTTGCAGCAGTTGCTGTTATATCTGCTGCTGTTCTAGGTATAGTCAGGTTTGTACGAAAAAGGAAAAGTAATAAGACAGCCGTATAGCAGATGTTATAAAGGGCTATTGCAAAATTAGTTTTTATCTTTTTTAACCTGTACTCGGAGTATAAATTATATCAATGAAAGCTGGGTTAAAGATATTTGAAGTTGTTTATCGACGATGCATTGATACAATTTTATACGGGAGTACCTGTGTTAAAACAAGAAAACTTTTTGTTTTGCAATAGCTCTTTTAGTATGCGTAAAATATTTATGAAATTTATCCCTGATATGTCTTGACACGTTATATCACGCTGTGATATATTACAAACATGATATATCACAGCGTGATATATCTGAAAGGGAATGAAGGTATGAATGAAAAACTAATAAAAGCATATTTACCCATGAGTGAAACGGGTTTTTATATTCTGCTTTCACTTAATGAGCCCAGACACGGATATGGAATTATACTTCATGTAAAGGACTTAACCGGGGGCAGGATAAATCTTGGAGCAGGGACTATTTACGGAACCCTTACAAAGTTTGAAAAGGATAGTCTTATTGAGCCTTCAGGAGAAGAGGACAGACGTAAGCTATACAGGATAACTGAGAAGGGTAAATGGCTGCTTGAGCAGGAAATGCGTCGTATAGACGAGATGTATGTGAACGGGCATGAGGTTCTGGGGGGATGCAATCATGATAAAGATATTTAAATGGTGGTGGGCCTGGGATTATGAAAAGATAGAAGACTGGCTTGAAGAAATGGAATCAAAAGGTCTGAGACTGGTTGAAACAAGAGTGAAAGGTTTATACTTTTACTTTGAAAGGTGTCAGCCTATGAAAGCCAGATATTGTATTGACTATCAATCTAAGCTTACCCCTGATTATGTTACGCTGGTTAAGGACGACGGATGGGAGCTGTATCAGATTGGAATGGGCTGGTATATATTGAGGAAACAATATGACGAGGAGAGACCTGACCTGTACACTGACTTTGAAAGTCTTATTGCCAAAAATAAGGCATTGCTTGCAATAGTACTGGCTATTTTAGTAATGGAGTGTGTGACATTCGGAAATCTTATATGGAGCACGTATAAGGACAGCAGCAAAGTCATGTTGCCTGCTCTTTGTATAGGTGGTTCCGTAATGTTGGCATTCTTTTCATTTGTAATTACAAGTTTGGTGATGACAATAACTAAATTCAGAAAGAATCAATAAAAAATAAAATAAAGAGGTGGATAATTTGAGTTTACAAGTACAAAATGTATCAAAAAAGTTTGGAGAAAAGCTTGCTGTTAACGATATTTCATTTGAAGTAAGCGAGCCGGGTGTGTTTGGGCTGTTAGGTACAAATGGAGCAGGTAAAACCACAACAATAAGAATGATATTGAATATTGTAAAAAAAGATTCGGGAAGCATTATGTGGGATAACAAACCCGTAGAAAGACAGATTATAAATTTTGGATATCTTCCTGAAGAAAGAGGACTTTACCCTAAAGTAAAAGTTACAGAGCAGTTAATGTATTTTGCAAGCTTGAGAAGAATCAGTGCTGCTAAGGCAAAAAAGGACATAAGCTACTGGTTGGAAAGAATGGAAGCAAGCCAATATGCAAATATGGCAGCAGAGAAGCTGTCAAAAGGAAATCAGCAAAAGATACAGTTTATTGCATCTATACTGCATGACCCAGACCTGATATTCATGGATGAACCTTTCAGCGGACTGGACCCTGTAAATACAGAGTTGTTCAAGAGTGTAATACATGAACTTATAAGCAAAGAAAAATATATAATAATGTCAAGTCATCAAATGTCCACAGTAGAGGAATTTTGCAGGGACATAGTAATTCTTAAAAACGGTAACACCGTACTTAACGGAAATCTTAAAAAAATTAAGCACAGCTACGGAAGAAACAATCTGTTAATAAATTCTGATGGAGATATTATTGAACTTGCTGCACAAGAGGGCATTACAAAGGTTAACACCACCGCAGCAGGCTATGAGTTTAAAATATCAAATGAAGAGCAGGCGTACAGATTGCTGGAAAAAATACTTAGCAAAAGGCTTGTGCTTGATAAATTTGAAATAAGAGAGCCATCTCTCCACGAAATATTTATAGAAAAGGCTGGTGAAGCAAAATGAAAGAATTTTTAGAAGTTTTTAAGTATACATTCAGAGAGAATGCACGGAAAAAATCATTTATTGTATCAACGGTATTGATTATTATAATAGTTATAGCAGCTATGATAATACCGGCTGCAATTTCCAATAGTAAATCCTCGGGCAAGGACAATCCGAAAGAGCAAACACAGACAGACTCCAAGAATATCAAAACAGTGTATTTTGTTGATAAAACAGGAATATTTGAACAGGGAATAAATGATTTACAGAAGCAAATGTCAGACTATAAGCTTGAAAAAGTAGCTGACGATAAAGAGGAAGGTCTGAAAACTCAGATAAAGGATAAGGGTGAGAGCTATATGATAGTTGTCAGTCTCAAAGAAAACCTTCCGAATGTAGAGTACTTTACAAAGCAGTATGGCAGCGGCCCTAGCCCTGAAGTGATAAGCAAGGTACTCAAGAATATTTACGTGACAACCATGCTAAAAGGTGAAAATGTTTCACAAGATGTTATTGCAAAAACTTTATCAGATTTAAATGTCAAAGTAAATGAATTGGGCAGCAGTAAAATAGGAGGATATATCTCCAGTATATTTATAGTAATAATATTGTTCTTTGCAATATACTTCTATGGCTATGGAGTAGCAATGTCAGTTGCATCAGAAAAGACCTCCAGAGTTATGGAGCTTCTGATAACTTCCGTGAAGCCTTCAAGAATAATATTCGGAAAAACGGCAGGTATGGGAGTGCTGGGACTTATACAGCTTGCATTGATAATAGGGGTTGGCGCTTTCACGTATAAGACTGTATTCCCGTCAGATTTTACTATAGGCGGTATGAAATTGGATTTCTCAGGCTTTACACCCTTTTCACTTGCAATGGTGATAATCTATTTCATACTTGGTTATACACTGTATGCACTTATGTATGCTGTTGTCGGTGCAACCGTAAGCAAAGCGGAAGATGTAAATTCAGCTATAATGCCTATGTCCTTTATAGCATTGATAGCGTTCTACTTCTCATATGGAACATTTGCGGTTCCAAACAGTACTGCTGCAAAAGTAGCTTCATTAATACCATTTACTTCACCATTTTCAATACCATCAAGGCTGGTTACGGCAGATGTACCTTTGTGGCAAATCGGACTGTCCCTGGGAATATTACTTATAAGCATAGCGTTTGTGGCGATGATTTCGGTGAAACTATACTCCTTTGCGGTACTCCATTATGGTGACAGGTTAAAAATAGGAAAACTGCTGAAGTTTTCAAAAGAAAATAAGGATGCTGTCGTTAAATAGTAAGATTTTAATCACCCTATAACAGGACTTCGAATAAATTGAATAATATGTAAATTTAAAATGCCAAATGAAAAATCATTTGGCATTTTTGTCTTTGGAGGACATTTATGTATTATCCTTTAAAATTCAAACCTGTCTACAAAAAATATATCTGGGGAGGCCGGTACTTTCAGAAGCTGGGAAGGGAGCTGCCGGAAGGGTTAATTGCTGAAAGCTGGGAGGTATCCTGTCATAAAAATGGACTTAGCGTCATAGCCAATGGCGAATATGCAGGGAGAACACTCTCCGAGCTTATAAAAGCAGATCCAATCGGTGTTGCAGGAGCAAATTTTCCTTCAGGGTGCAGAGAAATACCTCTGTTGATAAAACTCATAGATGCCAATGATAAACTCTCCGTTCAGGTACATCCCGATGATATATATGCTGCAGTTTTTGAAAATGCCTTTGGAAAAAATGAAATGTGGTATATAATAGATGCAAAACCAAATGCTAGTCTGGTAGTCGGACTTAAAAAAAATACAACCAAAGAGGAATTTTTAAAAGCTGTTAAAGAAAACCGCATTGAAGACTGTCTGTTACAAGTTGGGGTTATGCCCGGAGATGTCATAAATATACCTGCGGGAACAGTTCATTCTATAGGTAAGGGTATAGTAATAGCGGAAATCCAGCAGACTTCAGACATCACTTACAGGCTGTTTGACTACAACAGAGTTGACACAAAAGGAGTCGGACGTCAGCTGCATTTGGATAAAGCACTTGATGTTATTAACTTTAAAGCCGAAAGCCGAAAGGTTAAATGCGATGGTGTAAAGCTTGAAATCAATAATACCTGCTTCAAAACAATATTTTTGGCAAACAGATATTTTGCATGTGAAAGATATGAATTAACTGGAGAGGTTACGGAAAAAAGCGATGGCAGCAAATTCTATATTTACATATTTGTAGAAGGAGATGGAGTCGTTGAAACAGAGAAAGAAAGTGTTAGAGTAAATGCCGGAGAAACAGTATTTCTGCCTGCAGCTTTGGGGGAATACACGATTTCCGGGAAATTAAAGGCTCTAAAAACTTATATACCTGACATAATAAGGGACATTGTTAACCCAATGAAAAATGCAGGCTGTACAAACAGCGAAATATTAAAGGTACTAAACACTTAGTTTAATAATAAAACATGGAGGAAAAAAATGATTGCAATAAACAATCTTACAAAAAGCTATAGTAAGTTCAAAGCGGTAGATGGAATTTCATTGACTGCAAAACCGGGTGAAATAACTATACTTCTGGGACCTAACGGCGCAGGAAAATCCACAACAATTAAGAGTATTGCCGGGCTTCTGAAATTCGAAGGTGAAATAACAATTTTGGGTTTCCCAAACAAAACAGTAGATGCAAAGAAGGTCTTCGGGTACATTCCCGAAACTCCTGCTTTGTACGATTTGCTCACTCCCATGGAACATGCAGAATTTATTGCCAAAGCTTACAAAATGGATAAGGATTGGGAGGACAAGATAAAAGTAATATTTGAAAGACTTGAGATATATGATAAAAAGGACAAATACGTTAGGGAGCTTTCAAAAGGTATGACGCAGAAGCTTAGTATTGCACTGGCTATGCTTATAGAGCCCAAAGCGGTACTTTTTGACGAGCCTTTGGTCGGTCTTGACCCCAAAGCAATAAATGAGGTTTTAAAAATATTCTGTGAGCTTAAAGAGCAGGGAAAGAGTATTCTGGTCAGCACTCATATAATTGATACTATAAATGATGTTTGGGACAGAGCATATATTATGAATAAAGGTAAAATAGTTTCACAAATTACGAAAGAGGAGCTTGACGGAAGGGATTTAAAAACAATATTCTTTGAACTCACCGGGGAGGAAGAAGAATGCAGGCAATAATGTATTTAATTAAAAAAACCTATTTAAATAAGATAAAACGTTCATTTAAAAGTATACCCTCTGCCATTCTGACAGTATTGGGTGTGGCAGGATTCATATTTATATTTATTGCTTCTTTCAGGATGAAAAAGTCTCCGCTGGAGAGTGCCTCTTCAGAAACAATTGTTGCGGCAATTGTACTATTCTTGGGAGTATTGCTTTACAATTCATTCCTTTCAAGAGATACGGGAATATTAACAATGGCCGACGCAAACTTCCTTTTTACAGGGCCCTTTGAAAAAAGGCAGGTACTGATGTATCTTTTGATTTCAGTGGCACCTGCTTCGCTGATGATAGGCTTTTTTATGTGTTTTTATCTTCCAATGCTAATGGGCCCGGCCTTGAGTTTTGGTAAGTATCTGATAACTCTTGTTGTTATAAGTTTATTTCTTGGAATCATATTTCTTTCGTATTATTATATTTATATAATTGATGCGGAGAATACAGGTTTTAAAAAGAAAGCAAAAAAGATTTTCTGGGCATTTTTAGGGGCACTTGCAGTTGCTTTTGCAGCTGTGCTGTTAAATAATGATTTTGAATTAAAGATTACGGTAAAAAGGTACTTTGAAAGCTCCTGGTATAACTGGGTACCGCTTTTTGGCTGGACAAAATGGGCTGTAAGTTCACTTCTGACAGGAAAGATATTGACCGGATTTATTCCGTCTGTATGTTTGCTGCTGGCTGTAAATGCTGTGCTTTGTATCATGCTGTACAATGTAAAAGTTGATTTCTATGAAAAAACTTTGGAGGACTCGGTTAGTCTCCAAAAAATAATGGATGATATAAAGACATCGGGTAAGGCAGATTCACATGCATTTTCAAAGCTGAAAAACAAGCCTGTCTCTGTTAAATTTAAAACAGGAGCTGGGGCGATATATTCCAAACAGATGCTGGAAAGTGGAAAACTTGGTATAATGTCCAGTAACAGGGAAATATTGCTCCAATTGTTTTACGTAGCCTTTGGTTTGATTTTTGGGTTTAAATTTAACTTTGTTATTGCAATGGTGGGTTTTGGAGCTTTGTCAATGTCTCTTAATGATTCATGGCACAGAGACTTTAAAAAACCCTATGTTTTTCTGATTCCGGAAAGCTCCTTCAAAAAACTAATCTATTCCGTGTTGCCGGGATTAATTAAAACAATGATAAGCGGCGGAATAGCTTTAGCTATTGCTGCTGTGGCATACAAACTAAGTCCTGCCGCCGGAATTAACTATATACTTGTATTTTTTAGTTTTGCCATACTTTTTGTTTTTGCAGAAATCTTTACATACAGGTTAATTGGATCAAACTCCAATGCGGTAGTAGTTACAATGCTCAGAATGCTGTTTGTAATTGTGGCATGTATACCTGCCATAGTAATATTAGTTGTAATAGCGATTATTTCAAACGGTATGCCCAATATTATAGAAACATCTTTATGTATGCTGGCTGTAAACGTTTTAATTTCCATACTGTTGGCATACCTTAGCAAGGGTATTTTTGAGCAGAGTGAACTTATGGATTAACATGTATTTTGTTTGACATGGAAAATTCTTTATTGTAAAATAGCTATGGCTTGTTATTTGTTGAAAATTTAATTAGACCCATCAAGGGCTAGTAGATACATACCCTTATGGGTCTATTATTATGTAATAGGGATAGAAATTATAACAAGTCATGACTTGGACATGATAATTGATATACGGAAATTCTTAAAAAAAATTAAGAAATAATACATTCAATACTTTACAGAATATATTTATTACTTATAATGGTAATAGAATGTTCACTCAGACAGTAGCATGTGAGGATGGTAATCAAAGGATTTGTTGGGAGGTTATATGCGGATTGCAGTTATAGATGGTCAGGGCGGAGGGATAGGCAAACTCATGATTGAAAAGCTCCGGGCTTCATTTGGCAATGAAATTGAACTGCTTGCCCTGGGAACAAATGCACTAGCCGCATCACTAATGCTCAAGGCTGGTGCAAATGAGGGAGCCTCCGGTGAAAATGCAATTTCATTTAATGCATCGAAAGTGGATATAATAATCGGGACAATAGGAATTGTATGTGCAAATTCCATGCTGGGCGAGCTCACACCTGTAATGGCAGCGTCTATTGCACAGAGCCAGGCAGTAAAGATATTAATTCCTTTAAACAGATGCAACATTCTGGTAACCGGGACTTGTGATGAGCCTCTTCCACATCATTTGGACGATGCAATAGCTATGGTTGGTAACGTAATAAGGAGTGATAAAAATGTGCGAGGCTAATGTATATCTTTTAGATAAGAACGGCAAGGAGACTCTTGTTCTCGACTCTGTGGACAAGGTGATTCCTGATAAAGATGAAATAATATTAGAAAATATTTACAACGAAAGAAAAACAGTACGAGCAAGAATAAAAGAAATGGAACTGGTTGAACATAGAATTATTTTAGAAAGTATTGATTAATATTATAAAAAACAATTTTAATATATGGGATAGTGATAATATTGTATTTAATTTGTTATAAAACTTTTTGTTTTTGCGGAGGTTTGGTTATGGATAAGGCTCCAAAACTCTCCCTTTATTTTTATAACAAAGCTCTTAATATTTATTTTAGAAGGCGTTTGGAAGTTGACTTTATAGATTTATTGCTGAATATTGCGGTGACTCTTGACTCCTTGGGAAAACAGCAGGATGCGGTTGAAACATACAGGAAGGTTTTGGAAATTAATCCTTGCGAAGCCAGAGCACATTACGGTCTGGCAATAATATATGATGACAGAAAGGAATTTGACAAAGCCATTGAAATGTACCAAAAGGCTATTGAGATAAATCCTGACTACACGAAAGCATATTTTTTTCTTGCCAATTCATGCGATGAGGGTGGTAGAAAAGAAGAAGCAGCTGAGTACTATGAAAAGGCGGCGGAGCTTGAGCCGTACCATTTCTGGGCATATAACAATCTTGCTGCCGTTTACGAAGAAATGGGGAAATATGATAAAGCTCTGATTGCTATAAGAAAAGGTTTAAGACTGGAACCTAATCATTTTAAAGCACTTTTTAATGCAGGGGTAATTATGAACAGGCTTGGTTACACTCAGAAGGCTGTGGAATACTATAATACCTCTATAGAAAAGAACCCCAGATATCCTTATAGCTATCTGAATCTTTCTCTGATATTTATGGAGGAACATGACGTAAGCAAAGCCATAGAGGTTATTTCAAACGGGATAGTATATAACTCTGATGCGTCTTTTCTGTACTACAACAGGGCATGTTTTTACGTTCATACGGGCAATCTGAGCATGGCCTTGAACGACTTAATCACCGCAACAGATTTAAGCAGTGAGCTGGAAGAATACATGAAGACCGATAATGAAATAGATCCTTTAAGAGAAATGGAATTGTATAAAAAAAGATTCGCATATGTATAGAACTATGAGGCACATAAAAAGAGGCACATAAAAAAACCTAACGATTGTTAGGCTTTTTTTATGTATTTTTAATATGCAAATATTTACAGTAAATATCAAGATATTACAATGAAAATCAATAATTTACAACAAAGTTCAATATTTTACAACAAAAATGTTTACAAATTAAAATATATATGGTAAATTAGTATTAAGATGTTGATAACAATAGTTGATACATAAATTGATTAAACTAATAGCAGATACATACGTTGAAATAATTATTGATATATTAGTAACTACATACGCTGGATATTCGAAGATTATATACGAACCTAATTAAATGCTGTAAATGTAATAAGTTTCTTTAACATCTGATTTATTATTTGGCAAAAATCCCGGAGGACATATTCCACCGGGATTTTTGTTGTTAAAGCTCTATTTAATTTTTAAAACAATACTATTTAGTTCAGGTACAAGTTTTTTCAGATTCGATAAATCATTATCATCCAGAATAGCCAACTTTTCAACAAATAAATCTTTGGCTTTCTGTTCGATGGTGTGTAATAATTTACATGCCTTTTCAGTTAATTTAACCATTATTACCCTTCTGTCATTAGGATCATCATATCTGTCAGCATAACCTTCGGCAATAAGCTTGTCAATAATCGGTGTCATATTAGGCCTTGAAATTATCAAGTCATTGGCCAACTGTGATACAGGACAGGGGCCAAGCTTCGACAGCCTGAACAGTACTTTGGTATGGGACGGCGGAATTGGCAGTCCTTTGAACATAGTTGACGGATTAAATATTCTGCCGCTTAAATGAAGTACAAGCAAAAACAAATCATCAGATATACTATTAATTTCTTCTTCGGGTAACATTCCATTGACTCCTTTTAAATAAATGAACTACCATATATTCCCAAAACAGACATAAAATAAATATCAGAGTATATTTATTTGTTACACAGTAGTATCATTGATTTATTAATTATATTTTTATTATAAACGATTCAGTGTAATAATACAATCAAATTGTTATTGACATATAATAGTTATATAAATATAATTAAAAAATGAACTAATAACACACCAAATTAGTAAAGTAAATTGGATATGGTCTTGAATATAAATTTGTTCTTCGGCAAGACTTTACCCTACTGCAGAAAGGAGTAATACATGGGGAAACTAATGAGACATTTGAAACCTCATATAATATCAATTATCGGAATAGTATTATTTTTACTTGTTCAGGCATATTGTGATTTATCGCTGCCGGACTATATGTCTGATATTGTTAATGTAGGTATTCAACAGGGAGGTATAAAGAATGCCGTACCTGACGTAATAAGAAAAACTGAGATGGACAAAATAACTTTTTTTATGAATGATAAAGATAAAAAAACTGTTTTGGACAATTATACTTTAATTGAAAAAGGTAAAGCATCTCAGGACGATTTGGATAAGTATTCAAAAAGGTATCCTGAAATCAAAAATAACGATGTATACAAGTTGAATACAAGCGACATTGAGGTTATTGACAAGGTAAATGCTGCAGTCGGAAAGCCGATGTTATTTGTAGGAGCTATTGAAGGTGTTAAAATGTCCGAGAATTCATCGGAAAACAAAAGCAATAATACCGGTGACAAGGAACTGGAGAAATTATTTGCCAGTGTTCCTCCCGGAACTGACCCCTTTACTGTTCTGACCAAGCTGCCTAAAGAGCAGTTACAGGGCATAATGAAGAATGTAAATGACAAATTTAGTGACATGCCGGACAGTATAATCACACAGGGAGCAGTTAAATATGTTCAGGCTGAGTACAAGGAGCTTGGAAGGAATACGGGAAATCTTCAGTCCAATTATATACTGATAGCCGGCTTAAAGATGCTTCTGATATCACTTATCAGTATGTGTGCTACTGTTACAGTTGGTCTGATGGCAGCAAGAGTTTCAGCAGGTGTTGGCAGAAGCATGAGAAAGAACGTATTTGAGAATGTTGTAGGCTTCTCAAATGCCGAATTTGATAAATTCTCTACATCTTCACTTATTACCAGAAGTACCAACGATATACAGCAGGTGCAGATTTTCCTTGTAATGTTTTTGAGATTGGTATTCTATGCACCTATATTAGGTATAGGCGGTGTATTAAAGGTATTACAGACAGATACTTCAATGACATGGGTTATCGGTGTTGCCGTATTGGCCATAATGGTTCTGGTGGGTGTTTTGTTCGCCGTAGCAATGCCGAAATTCAGAAGTATGCAGAAGCTGGTTGACAGACTCAACCTCGTAACACGTGAATCACTGACAGGTATGCTTGTAATAAGAGCATTCGGTACCCAGAAGACAGAAGAAGAAAAGTTTGAGCAGGCAAACACTAATTTCACAAGAACAAATCTTTTTGTAGGAAGAATTATGTCAGCTATGTTTCCTGCAATGATGCTTTTAATGAATGGAGTTATGATATTAGTTGTATGGGTTGGTGCACACCAAGTTGACTTAGGGAATATGCAGGTTGGTAATATGATGGCATTTATACAATATGCTATGCAGATTATTATGGCCTTCCTTATGATTTCAATGGTTTCCATAATTCTGCCACGTGCATCAGTTTCAATAATACGTATAGGTGAAGTTATTGATACAAAAGGTTCTATAAAAGACCCTGATGTATCCAAAGATTTTGTGAGTGGAATGAAGGGTACTGTAGAATTTAAAAATGTTTCATTCAAATACCCGGGTGCAGAGGATGATGTTATATCAAATGTAAACTTTACAGCAAAGCCCGGTGAGACTACTGCATTTATAGGAAGTACAGGAAGCGGAAAATCAACTCTTATTAATCTGATACCAAGGTTTTATGATGTTACCGGAGGAAAGATTCTTATTAACGGGATTGATATAAGAGATATTTCTCAACATGATTTAAGGAACAAAATAGGATACGTACCGCAAAAAGGAATTTTATTCTCAGGTACAATTGAAAGCAATCTTAAATACGGTAATGAGTCAGCAGGTGAAGAAGATATAAGAACTGCTGCTGATATAGCACAGGCTATGGACTTTATCGGTGAAAAGGAAGATGGCTTTAAGACAGAAATATCACAAGGTGGTACCAACGTATCCGGCGGACAAAAGCAAAGGCTTTCCATAGCCCGTGCTTTGGTTAAAAAACCTGAAATATTTATATTTGACGATAGTTTTTCGGCATTGGACTTTAAAACAGATGCGGCATTAAGAAGAGCGCTCAAAGAAAAGACAGAGGGTGCAACAGTGCTTGTTGTAGCACAAAGAATAAGCACAGTAATGTCTGCTGACCAGATACTTGTGCTGGATGAAGGTCAGGTTGTGGGTATGGGAACTCATAGGGAGCTAATGGAGACCTGCGATGTTTATAAACAGATTGCCTTATCTCAGTTATCAAAGGAGGAATTGGCATGAGTGGAAATTCAGTAAAGCGTGAAAGAGGCGGAAGACGAGGCCCTATGGGCGGTGGCGGCCCAATGGGTATGAAGGCGGAAAAGGCCAAGGACTTTAAAGGTACAATGAAAAAGTTGCTTGGCTATATGAAGCCCTACAGAGTGTCTATGATAGTAGTACTTATATTTGCTGTAGCCAGTGCCGCATTTTCGATTGCAGGACCTAAAATATTGGGAAAAGCGGTTACAAAGATTTATCTCGGTTTGATGGATAAAGTCAGTGGTGCGGGTAATGGCATTGACTTTGGGTATATAGGAAAGACTTTATTATTTCTTGTAGGTTTGTATTTCATAAGTGCCATATTCTCATTTGTACAGGGTTATGTAATGACAGGAGTAGCACAGAAGGTTTCATACAATATGAGAAAGGATCTTTCTCAGAAAATAAATCGTATGCCGTTGAAGTTCTTTGATAAGGTTACACATGGAGAGGTTTTATCAAGGGTTACAAATGATATTGATACCGTCAGTCAGACTTTGAACCAGAGCTTATCACAGATGTTTTCTTCATTTACGGTGCTTATCGGTGTATTGATAATGATGCTGTCAATAAGCTGGCTTATGACATTGGCTGCGGTGCTTATAATACCTCTGTCAATAATATTAATATCACTGATAGTTAAGAAGTCACAGAAGTACTTTAAATCCCAGCAGGAATATCTGGGGCATGTTAACGGCCATGTTGAAGAAATATTCAGCGGACACAACATAATGAAAGCCTTTAACGGTGAAGAAAAAGCCGTTGAACAGTTTGACAGTCTTAACAATACACTGTTTAAGTCAGCATGGAAATCACAGTTTCTTTCCGGAATGATGTTCCCCATAATGGGCTTCATAGGTAATATCGGATATGTTTTAGTAACTATGCTTGGCGGATGGCTGACAATCAAGAATAAAATTGAGGTTGGAGATATAGTTTCATTTATACAATATGTTCGTACCTTCCAACAGCCTATAGGACAGGCGGCACAGATTGCTAATGTACTTCAGTCTACAGCGGCAGCAGCAGAAAGAGTTTTTGCTTTCCTTGAAGAAGAGGAAGAACCAAAAGATGTTGAAGAGCCTGCTGATACAGGTATGGTTAAGGGCGGAGTTGAATTTAAGAATGTTCACTTTGGGTACAATCCTGAGAAAATCATTATTAATGACTTCTCAGCCAAGATAAAACCGGGTCAGAGAGTTGCCATAGTTGGACCTACCGGAGCCGGTAAGACTACAATGGTTAAGCTGCTAATGCGTTTTTATGATATAAACAGCGGTGACATATTCATTGATGGTACTAATATCAATGATTTCAAGCGAAATGATTTACGTGATTTGTTTGGAATGGTGCTTCAGGACACATGGTTGTTTAATGGAAGTATAATGGAAAATATACGTTACGGAAGACTGGATGCAACTGATGAAGAGGTTAAGGAAGCTGCAAAGGCTGCCCATGCCCACCATTTCATTAAGACTCTTCCAGAAGGTTACAACATGGTTTTGAATGAAGAGGCCAGTAATGTATCACAAGGTCAGAAACAGCTCCTTACAATAGCCAGAGCTATTTTGTCAGACCCTAAGATTCTGATACTGGATGAAGCAACAAGTTCAGTTGATACACGTACCGAAGTACTGATACAAAAGGCCATGGAAAACCTCATGAAAGACAGAACAAGCTTTATTATTGCTCACAGACTGTCTACAATCAGAGATGCAGATTTAATTCTGGTTATGAAAGACGGAGACATAGTAGAGCAGGGAAATCATGAGGAACTCCTTGCAGCAGGCGGTTTCTATGCTTCACTGTACAACAGTCAGTTTGAAACTTCGGAAGCATCTTAAAACAGATAAACTAAACAAAAACCTTCCTTTTAGCCCAAAAGCAAAAAGGAAGGTTTTTTAGGTGTAGAGATACAATTATTTAATTTTTCTGCATTCCAGATAGAAACGTTTTTCTTCTGCTTCTCCCATGGAGAAGGTTTTCCTTGGCAGTGCGCCATCTAAAATAACAGTTTTGAAAAGGTCTGTCTTATTCATTGAAGGCAAATAAATACCCATGTTTCCCGGTTGTGAGCCTAGTTTTGTTACAACATCCTCACCGTGGATATAGTCAATTTTTACTTGCGGGTGTTCTTTCATGTAATAATCCAGAAAAGCCTGAAGTGTACCTACTTCCAGATTGCTGACGGGATTATCAATGAGCATTTCTCCTGAACCCTCTGAGGTTATGTATTTAAATGCATGAGGTTTTGAGGCCCCGCTGTCTGAATTGTTTTTGTAATAAGCAGAAAATTCAGTTAAAAGATTTTTTGCATCTACATTAAACAGTACCCTGTGAATAGGCTCAAATACCAGACCTTCATCGTGTACGTTTACAAGCTCCACTAAAGCATATCTTGCAGGATGGTTTTGCTGTTCTTCGTGTGAAAGACCTGCTTTAACATTTTCCCAGTGGCCTTTTGCTGAGGCGAGAGAATGATTACCGTCACCTACTGCAAAAAGAAGTACATCTTTTTGGTTACTCAAATCATATTTTTTGCGGAAGCTTTCCAAGTTCGCAAGTTGTGACAGTGCTTCTGCAACTGAGGAAATATCTTCTTCGTCAGACACTCGATAGCCTTTTATATGTCCTCCGTCCATCATAAGCTCAAAGTCATACAATTTTTCCAGTTTATCAGCTTTTTGAGCCAGAGGTTCAATAACCTTTCTGTCGGGGTCGTCTATAAGAACCATAATATGAGGGAGCTCTATAGGAGCATTCTGACGAATTTTTATACGTGGAGGAAGTCTGTCTATGACTGTACCCTCAGTGGCTCTTATAAAGGTGCATGAACCCTTTGTATAGTTATAACATTCAAGGTCTAGTGCAACCATAAGCCCTTTTCTGGACGGAGCATGGGTAGTTTTTCTGTCTACAAGGATAAAACAGTCCTCCAGCTCTTTTAATGTACCGGATTGTATATAGTTATCCATGTTATTGTTAATTGTATTTATTCTGGTAGTACTGTCACCATCCTCCAAATATACCTCAGGAAAGATTATATTGTAGGTGGAGGGATTACCCTTTGTGATATCCGCCACATTTTCCCAGTAACCACGTTGGGATGTGTATTGGTCACATGCAACAACCGCCCATTTTTCAAGCTGGCATTTTGAATCAGGAAGCATAATTTTAGGAATTATTAAACCTAACTCGGATAGTATTTTTTTGTAATTATTCATTATATACCTCACAATTTAGCGAATTAAAGTATTCATGTAAATTCTACATTAATTGCACTTTTTAGTCAATTTAACACACCAATTTCCATAATAAATTTTGCCTTTATTATTATTTAATTTCTTTGAATGATTTAAAAAATATAACAAATAATAATGTGTGTAAAAATTAATAAATAACAGACCAATTAAAGTGCAGGTGAGCAGAATGTTGAGTATGTACAGCCATGTTTTAGGACTGCCTGTAATAAGTGCAAGCAATGGATTGAAAATAGGAAATCTGAAGGATGTTGTGTTTTCCAAAGAAAACAAAGGTGTAGTCGCTTTTGTAATGGAAAAGGGAGGTAATCCTGTAAAAGGTAACGTGGTAATGCTGCATGACGTTCTGAGTCTGGGTAATGATGCATTGATAGTAAGTAATCCGGACTGTCTGCTCAATTACAGAAAGTTTAAGAAATCCTTTGAAAAAAGAGAAAAAATTGAGCTTCGTGGATTGAAAATATATACCCGGCAGGGAGAGGATATAGGAGTTGTTCAAGATATCCTTTTTGACTACAGAACAGGAAAAGTTGAAGGAGTGCAGGTTTCCGACGGTCTTGTTCAGGACATCCTCAGAGGAAGAAGTATTCTACCTTTTATCGGTAAGGTTGAAATAAGCAATAGTAATATTTTAATTGAAAACGGTGCAGTTGAAGAGATGGTAAGTACAGGCGGAGGCTTAAAAGGCCGGCTTGGGCAAAATACTTTAATGTAAAACAGGAGGAGTGAGTTATGTTGAGAAATTTTACAAAAGGCTTGGTAATCGGAGGATTAATTGGTGCATCTGTCAGTGTTTTAACAAATCCTGAGGTAATTGATCCCAGAATGAGAAGAAAAATGATGAAGTCAGGAAGAAAAATTTTACATCGTTCAAACAATGTGTTTGGTGAAATGATTCAGCTGTTCAGATGAACAAGATGTTAAAAAACAGGTAGCTTAGGCAAGGGGTCTGCTGTATAAATCTGATTGCAGCAGACCCAAATACCATAAATGGGGTGTACTTATGACTAACACAAGAAAAATCATATTTTACATAATATTAATACTATTAGTGAGTGGTACAGCAGTATTTGTCTATTTCTATATTGATAAAATAATAAAGATTCTGTTTCCGTTTTTTATAGCAGCCTTGATTGCGTACATTATATATCCTATGGTTATAAGGTTTGAGCGTAAAGGCGTAAAAAGAAGTGTTTCTATAATAATGATTTATGTATTTATTGCTCTGACTCTGATTTTCTTTGGTATTTACATTATGCCGGAGGTCTTAAGTAATGCAAAGGAGCTTTTTAAGACCTTACCAAATATAACGAACAGTTATCAGGAATATTTTAACAACTGCATATCTCGTATTAAGGCAAGCAAATGGCCCCCGGAAGTAAAAAATCTGATTTTCAATGAAATTAACTATGGCTCAGGGTTTTTGCAGATTTATGCGGGAAGGATAATGAAGAAAACGCTATCCGTACTTGCTTCTTCAATAGTAATCATTCTGAACATAGTACTGTCTATGATAATTGCATACTACTTTTTAAAGGATGCTGAAACTTTAAAAAATTCCACTCTCATGCTTGTTCCAAAGAAAATGAGAAATGATTTCATAAATACAGGCAGAGAACTGAATGCTATAGCGACTCACTTTATACAGGGACAGCTTACCACAGCACTTATTGTTGGCAGTATGGAAACTATCGGGTTGTATCTTGCGGGAATAAAATATCCTTTTGTCCTTGGACTGCTGGGGGGCGTGGCAAATATGATTCCGTATTTCGGCCCTTTTCTGGGGGCTATACCGGCAGTTGCGGTGGCTTTACTTCAATCGCCCTATAAAGCTGCTTTAGCGGCACTTGTTTTTATAGTAGTACAGCAAATTGATAATGCATTCATTTCTCCTAAAATTATTGAAGGAAAACTGGGGTTGCATCCTGTGACAACAATAATTGCAGTACTGGTGGGAGGAGAATTCTTCGGTATTATAGGAATGTTAATAGGAGTGCCTGTTGCAGCAATGCTGAAAGTTATTTTTAAAAAGGCAATAGATTTGATAGTATAGAATATATTGCTTTAAAACAAAAGTTTATTTATTATATAAATAAAAAGAGTGTTGAAACGGAGAAGATATGAAGCTTAATAGAAAGACCAAATTAACTGTAATTGTAGTAATAGCCGGAGTATTGATTTTATATGGTATACTCGACAGGATTTTTTCCTTTAATTTGAACCCGAAAACAGTAAATAATGTAGGTATGGTTCTTATGATAGTGGCTTTTGCCCTGCTTTTCAGTGACAACAAAAGAAATAACCGTTCTTCAACTGATGAAACAACGGATGTGACAACAGATGAACAGGACAAGGAAAATCACACTTGACAGTAATGCTCATATTATATATCATAAATTTAATAAGCTTTTGTTAAGAAATGATATGGAATAAAGGCTGTGAACAAGAGGAGTATACAGTTTTGTTGATACCCAAAGAGAGAAGCGGTTGGTGAAAAGCTTCGGATCGGGACTGTAGAAGGTAGCTTGGGAGCTCTGCACCGAAATAACAGTAGGCTGCAGCGGAGTTGCGAACGTTAACTCGTCAGAGATCATCAATAGATTTATAGGAATTTGACCTGTAACATTTATTCGTGAATTTTGGTGGTACCGCGAAATAGACTTCGTCCAAATATTGGATGGAGTTTTTTTATTATAATCAGAAAGGAGAAAAGACATGAAGCCAATTGAAATATTGTCTCTGGTCTTAATGGCTATTGGATTTATAACTGTTTATATGGCAAAAACAATAGTGAGGAAGTTTGATTTGGCAAAAAAACAGACTTGTGAGCATGAAACAGAAATGACTGTTGAGGAAGTAGAGGAATACAAGTTTACCAAGGCTGTTTTTAATATAAAAATGTTAGGATTTCTTGTGGCAACACCGGGAATTGCTTTATTAATTATTTTCAGATAGCTTTTATTTAAGAATAAACAGGAGGTTGTTTTTATGGATGAACAGCAAAACATAGCTAAGCAATACGATCCGGGACAGGTTGAGGATAGGCTATATAAAAAATGGATGGATGAAGGTTACTTCCACGCAGTACCTGACAAGAACAAAAAACCCTTTACAATTGTGATTCCCCCACCAAACATAACGGGTCAGCTTCATATGGGCCATGCTCTGGATAATACCCTACAGGACATTCTCATAAGGACAAAGAGAATGCAGGGTTACAGTGCTTTGTGGCTTCCGGGAACTGACCATGCAAGTATTGCGACAGAAGCAAAAATTGTTGATGCGCTGGCAAAAGATGGTATATCAAAGGATATGCTGGGCCGTGAGAAATTTCTTGAAAAGGCATGGGAATGGAGAAAGATTTACGGTGGCAGGATAGTTGAGCAGCTCAAAAAACTTGGCAGCTCCTGTGACTGGGAACGTGAACGTTTTACAATGGACGAGGGACTTTCCAAGGCGGTTCAGGAAGTTTTCCTGAAGCTTTATGACAAAGGCCTTATATACAAGGGTGAAAGAATTACAAACTGGTGTCCTAAGTGTAATACTTCCATATCTGATATAGAGGTTGAGTATGAGGAACAGGCAGGTAACTTCTGGCATATCAAGTATCCTGTAAAGGATTCTGATGAATTTGTGATAATTGCCACTACCCGTCCCGAAACACTTTTAGGCGATACTGCTGTTGCGGTAAATCCGGAAGATGAGAGATATACACACCTGATAGGAAAAACCTTGATGCTGCCTTTGGTAAACAAGGAGATTCCTGTAATAGCAGACTCCTACGTTGACAAGGAATTTGGAACAGGTTGCGTTAAAATAACACCTGCACATGACCCAAATGACTATGAAGTTGGGCTTCGTCACAATCTTCCTCAGATAAGGATAATGGACGACAATGCCATAATGAATGATAACGCCGGTCAATACAAGGGTATGGACAGATACCAAGCCAGAAAGAAAATGGTAGAGGACCTTGAGAAACTGGGACTTCTGGTAAAGATTGAACCCCATACACATAATGTTGGTACTTGTCAGAGATGCAGGACGGTTGTTGAGCCTCTTATTTCAAAACAATGGTATGTTCGCATGAAGCCGTTGGCTGAACCGGCAATAGATGTTGTAAGGGACGGAACAACTAAATTTGTACCCGAGAGATTTTCTAAAATATACTTTAACTGGATGGAAAATATTCAGGATTGGTGTATTTCAAGACAGCTTTGGTGGGGACACAGAATACCTGCATACTATTGTCAGGAATGCGGGCATATGATGGTTCAGGGAACTGCTCCCGACACCTGTTCTAAATGTGGAAGCAAGAGAATTGAGCAGGACCAGGATACACTGGATACATGGTTCAGCTCTGCACTTTGGCCTTTCTCAACCTTGGGCTGGCCTGATAAAACAGAGGATTTGGAATATTTTTATCCTACCGATGTACTGGTAACAGGCTATGATATTATATTCTTCTGGGTTGCAAGAATGATATTCTCAGGTATGGAACATATGAAGCAGGAGCCTTTCAAGTATGTATTCATACATGGTATTGTGAGGGATTCACAGGGCAGAAAGATGAGTAAATCCCTTGGCAATGGAATAGACCCGCTGGAAGTGATTGCTCAGTACGGTACAGATGCACTGAGATTTGCCCTTACAATCGGAAACTCACCGGGAAATGACTTGAGATACTCACCTGAAAAGGTTGAAGCAGCAAGAAACTTTGCAAACAAGGTATGGAATGCTTCAAGATTCGTTCTGATGAATTTTGACGAAGACCTTGATTTCAGCAAGGTAGACAAAAAGAAGTTTTCTATTGCGGATAAATGGATAATGAGCAGAATAAATACCGTAACTAAAGAGGTTACTGAAAATATAGAGAAGTTTGAGCTTGGTCTCGGTTTGCAGAAAGTATATGACTTTATATGGGAAGAGTTCTGCGATTGGTATATCGAGATGGTTAAGCCAAAACTGTATGACAGAGAAAGCGAAGGAAGACTGGAAGCACAGTATGTTCTTAACTTTGTTCTTGGAAACGCTATGAAGCTGCTGCACCCGTATATGCCTTTCGTAACAGAGGAAATCTATACTCATCTGATAAATGACGGCAACAGCATAATGATTTCCCAATGGCCGGAGTATAGCCAAGAACTGAACTTTGCTGACGATGAAGCAAAAATGACAATTATCATGGATGCCATCAGAAGCGTAAGAAATACCCGTGCCGAAATGAATGTTCCGCCTTCAAGAAAAGCAAAGATTATATTTGTTGCAGCAGGCGAAGCAGAAAAAGCTACTCTGACAGAAGGAACTTCTTTCTTCCAGAGACTTGCAAGTGCCTCTGACGTAACAGTACAACTGACTAAGGAAGGAATTCCTTCTGATGCTGTAGGAACAGTTGTTCACGGTGCAGAAATATTCATTCCTCTTGATGAGCTTATAGACATTGAGAAAGAAATTGAGAGACTGGAAAAGGAAAAGAAAAACCTTGAAGGAGAACTAAAAAGAGTAATAGGAAAGCTGAGCAATGAAGGCTTTGTTGCAAAAGCACCACAGAAGGTAATTGAAGAAGAAAAGGCAAAACAGGCAAAATATCAGGATATGTATGACAAGGTAGTTGAAAGACTTGAAAGCTTGAAAAAGTAAAAAATTAATACTCCTATTCACTTAGGTAACAGTTTTATAATAAACCAATATACTGTTAATAGCCTAAACAAGTGATAGGAGTATTTTTATGCCACAAAACATTAGATACAACAATATGCACTCATACCGTAACCTTGTAGCAGGAGTGGATACAAGAATACCTTTGGACAATGGTTCATACACGACGGGAATTAATTTTGACAATGCAGCTACCACGCCTCCGTTTCTGTCTGTAATTAATGAGGTTGACAGCTTTATACCCTGGTATTCCTCCGTACACAGGGGCAAGGGGTATAAGTCTGTTGTATCAACGAATTTATATGAAGAGGGACGCAATACTATAAAGGATTTTGTGAAGGCAGACCGTGACAATGACACTGTAGTGTATACAAAAAATACTACAGAAGCAATAAATATACTGGCGTGCATACTCAGTCAGCAGAAAAACGGAAGGGATGTAGTGCTGTCCACATGGATGGAACATGCTGCAAACGACTTGCCATGGCGGGATAAATTTACCGTTGACTATATCGAGACAGATGACTATGGAAGACTGTCCATGAATAATCTGGAGGATAAGCTGAAAAAGTATAAGGATAAGGTTAGGCTTGTTACAGTCACCGGTGCGTCTAATGTTACCGGATACTTAAATGATATTAATACGATAGCTGAGCTGGCACACAGGCATGGGGCGGAAATACACGTAGATGGTGCCCAACTGGTACCACATTTGCCGGTGGAAATGAAACCTTATAGAACTGCTTCTTACATAGACTATATGTCATTTTCAGCTCATAAAATGTATGCTCCTTATGGCAGCGGTGCTTTGATAGGCCCTAAATCCGCCTTTGAGAAAGGCTTGCCTTATTGTCAGGGAGGGAGCGCAATTTCTCTGGTTACACATAATAAAATATGGTGGGAGGAGCCTCCTCATAAGGATGAGGCAGGTACACCAAACCTCTTGGGAATAGCAGCAATGCTATCAGCTATCAAAGCATTGACTTCATTGGGGATGGACAATATATTCAATCATGAAGCAGCACTGCTGCAATATGCATATGAAAAGATGAAAAGTATTCCGGGAATTACCTTTTATAGTCACCCTGAAATTCAGGAAACCATTGGTGTTATACCTTTTAATGTTGAGGGTGTACATCATTCCCTTATGTCTGCTATTTTATCGTATGAAGCAGGAATAGCTGTAAGAAACGGTTTTTTCTGTGCCCATCCTTATTGCGAGCGGTTACTGGGGTATTCGGCGCAGGATATGGAAGATATGATGAAAGACCCCAATAGTATATTCCCCGGAATTGTGAGGGCTAGTTTTGGTATATATAACGGGTTTTACGAAATAGACAGATTTATTGCCTGTCTTAATCAGATAGTTCTAAATAAAAAATATTATGTTGATAAGTATGGCAACGCCAGAGGCAGATACTATATCAAAAACGAAGTTTGAATATACAAAAAAAAACATAAATATGATACACTAAATAAAACCATAGTATTACCCCGTTGTGGGAAAGAAGTATCGGTTGTGGTAAAAATGGAAAAAATAATAAAAATACATTTAGGTGATAAAAAATGAATTATGGATTTGTTAGAGTTGCAGCTATCGTGCCGGAATTGAAAGTAGCAAATTGTGATTTTAATGCCGGGGAAATAATTAAGGCAGTCAGAACAGCTGAAAACGAGGGGGCACAGTTTGTTGTATTCCCTGAACTGGCTGTTACATCCTATACTTGCGGAGATTTGTTCTTACAAACTACACTGCAAAAAAGGGCATTAAGTTCTCTAGAGGTAATAATTTCTGAAACGGCTCATATGGAATGTGTTATAATAGTAGGTATGCCGTTGACTTTGGACAGCAGACTGTACAACTGTGCTGTAGTTATTAAAAACGGAAGTATTCTGGGGGTTGTGCCAAAGTGTTATATACCTAATTACAGCGAGTTTTATGAAGCGAGATGGTTTTCCTCAGGGCTGGACAAACCTGCGGAAACGGTAAATATACTCGGAAAGACTGTACCATTTGGTATTGACCTGTTATTTGAAGCTGCAAACATGGAAGGCCTTTGTTTTGGAATAGAAATATGCGAAGACCTGTGGGTTCCGATACCACCTAGCAGTAATCAGGCTCTCAATGGTGCAACGCTGTTGTTTAATTTGTCCGCAAGCAATGATATTGTTGGAAAGCATGAATATAGGGAAGAACTTATTAAAATGCAGTCGGCAAAATGTGCTGCTGCTTATGTATATGCATCATCAGGGCCTAATGAATCAACTACTGATTTGGTTTTCGGGGGACATTCACTTATTAGTGAATACGGCTCGGTGCTTGCCCGGACAGAGAGGTTTTCTTTTGATGAAAAAATGATTATTTCGGATATAGACATACAGCGGCTTGTTAATGAGAGATTTAAAAACTCTGCTTTCAAGCACAACACTAATGATATGGTTTTCAGAAAAGTATTATTTTGTGTAGCAGAGCATAAAACAGGTAAACTCCAGAGGTGGATAGATCCTCATCCTTTTGTGCCGTCAGACCCAAATGCAAGAAACAAGAGGTGTGAAGAGATATTTAATATCCAGACCTCTGGACTTGGTAAAAGACTCAAGCACACCGGTCTGAACAAATGTGTCATAGGAATTTCAGGAGGCCTTGATTCTACTCTGGCACTGTTGGTTATTGTTAAAACCTATGATAGGCTTGGGCTGGACAGGAAGAATATTCATGCAGTTACAATGCCCGGATTCGGAACTTCATCCAATACTCTGGGTAACTCACTTGAACTAATGAGGCTGATGAATGTCACAACCCACCGTATAGATATAAAGGAAGCGTGTTTAAAACATTTTGAGGATATAGGGCATGATCCTTTAAAATATGACGTCACCTATGAAAATGTTCAAGCCAGAGAAAGAACCCAGATATTAATGGATATGGCAAACAAAATTGGTGGACTGGTTATCGGAACAGGTGATTTATCCGAGCTTGCATTAGGTTGGGCAACTTATAATGGGGACCATATGTCAATGTATGCGGTTAACTCCGGAGTCCCAAAGACTTTGGTAAAATATCTGGTGCAATGGTGTGCAGACTACTTGTTCAACAATGACATCAGAAATGTACTGTTAAGTGTTCTGGACACTCCAATAAGTCCCGAACTTCTTCCAACGGACAAGGAAGGCTGTATACAGCAAAAGACTGAGGATATTGTAGGTCCATATGAGCTTCATGATTTTTACCTCTACCATTTGGTAAGATACGGAGCTGAACCTGATAAGATTTATAAACTTGCGGAGCAGGCTTTCTCGGGCAAATATGAAAATGCTACTATAAAAAAATGGCTTGAAACCTTTTTAAGGAGGTTCTTTAGTCAGCAGTTCAAGCGCTCATGTCTGCCGGACGGACCAAAGGTGGGGTCAATTAGTCTCTCTCCCAGAGGTGATTGGCGAATGCCAAGTGATGCTGATGTGGAAATATGGTTGAATAAGTTAAAAAATGTATGAGTTTTAGGAGGTTATTATGCAAAAGAAATGGGTTAAAACGGTTGCTTTGATACTTGCAATTATAATGCTGCTTACCACATTGGGGATGGCAGGATATTCAATTATTACTGCAGGTTAGCAGTGTTATAAAAATAGCTTTATAAATCCATAAAAATTAGTCAATTTTACCCATTTTACGAATGCGGTAAATATAATAAAATTATTATGTGACTTTGTGTTTTTCTGTAAAAGTATGTATCTTACAAGGGTGTGAATTTTTTGCTGGATGCTGTTGCTGTTAGTTTTAAAAGCATATTGGATTTTTTATCGGTATATGTACCATTTACCCAGCCATTGGAAATACTGCGCTCACTAGTTGACGTAAGTATTGTTTCGTATCTGACTTATAAGCTGATTCAGCTTGTAAAGGAGACAAGAGCGTGGCAGCTGGTAAAGGGTATTGTTGTAATTCTCGTTGTAGCAATGCTCAGTGACTGGCTTAAATTACGTACACTAGCTTATATACTGAACAAAACTATAGAGCTTGCGGGATTTGCACTGGTAGTTGTATTCCAGCCTGAGTTAAGGCGTGGACTTGAGCAGATTGGAAGAAGCAACTTTAAAGGCTTTTTCAGTTTTGATGAAAAGGATATCACTATACATACGACTTTTACAATAGAAGAAATAGTAAAAGCGTGTACGGAGATGTCAAGGACAAAAACCGGAGCGCTTATTGTAGTTGAACGTGAGACAAAGCTAGGTGAAATCATAAATACGGGAACACGGCTTGATTCAAGTGTCAGTGCTGAGCTGATTATGAATATATTTACACCGAATACGCCGCTGCACGACGGAGCTTTGATTTTAAGGAATAATAAACTTAAATCAGCGGCGTGTTTTCTTCCTCTTACCGATAACCCAAACCTGAGCAAGGAGCTGGGCACCAGACACAGAGCTGCGCTGGGTATTACGGAAGTATCGGACTGCATAGCGGTAGTTGTATCGGAAGAAACGGGAAAAATATCTTATGCCTTAAACGGCGGTTTGAGCAGAAATCTTACGCCTGATATTTTACGAAAGGCGTTAAATAAAAATTTACTTGAAAAGAAGTCTGTAAACAAGAAGCTGGCACTTTGGAAGGGGAAATCAAAGTGAAAGAATTCCTGAAGAAGGATCTAACATTAAAAATATTTTCAATAGTATTTGCTATATCTCTGTGGTTTGCAATTAACCCTGTACAGACTCAACATTATACTGTTCCATTAAATATAATAAATGAGGAGAGTCTTAAATCACAAGGACTTGTTCTGAACAGTAAAAACTTCAACAAATACGTTGTAGTGGATGTCAGGGATAAGGGAGATGTTCTTAATAATATAAAGGACAGTGAGTTTGAAGTAACACTTGACTTGTCAAAAGTTAAAAGTGTAGATGACAAGGTTATTGCATTGGAACCACCTGTTTACTTGGGCAGGGAAAGAGTTAACCCTAAAAATATAGAGCTAAAGCAAAAAACCATCACACTTGATTTGGCACGTATTGAGGAGAATCCTTTTATAGTTCAGGTGGAAACTCAGGGCAAACTTCCTGCAGGTTACGAAATAATTTCAAAAACTGCACGGCCAAATACAGTATCAATTCAGGACGTGGATACTGTTATAGCCTCGGTTGGCTCTGTAAAGGCCTTTGTTGACGTAACCGGACTTGACAGAAATCTGGAAATCCGGAAGGAATGTAAGGTGTACGACAAAAAAGGCGTGGAGATGCCGGGATTAAGCAAGAAGCTTAACGTTGACATAAAGATAGAGATAGGTAAAAGAGTACCTGTTATACCTATTACACAAGGTATTCCTGCGGAAAACTTCCTTGAAGGCGAATATTCAGTAAAACCTAACAGCATACTAGTTACGGGTGAACCGGATATTATGGATAAAGTTAATGAGGTTAAGACTGTTCCGATAAATATTGATAAAGCAGATAAAACTTTAAATACTCAGGTTTTATTGCAGATACCAAATGGACTCAAGCTTGTGAGTTCTACCCGTGAAGTTAGTGTTGAGGTAAAGATTATTCCATTGGATGTAAAGACTTATAAATTTGAGCCAAGGGATATGACTCTGGAAGGCACCATAAATGACAATACACTTGCTTATGAGATAAAAGAGCCTGTGTCGGTTTCTTTAAAAGGGAAAAAGGAAGATATGGCTAATGTAACGGTGAACAGCCTTTCGGCAAAGGTTGATGTAAACGGGCTTAAAGAAGGAGAACACCGTATTCCCATAAAGATTACGCTTCCGCCCAACATTACACAATCAGGTGAGACGAAAGTACTTGTAAAAATATCAAAAGTACCGGAAGAAGAAAATCAGAATTTGCAGGATGCAAGGTGAAAACATGAAAATTATAATATCAAATCTGGTAACGACACTTGATGGAGGCCAAAAGGAACTTGAACATCAGGTGCTTCAAAAGCTTAGGATAAACAGCGATTTAGTTAAAAATATAAAAATAGTTAAACAATCAACAGATGCCAGGAAAAAACCTGGCATACGTTTTGTCTACTCGGTTTCATGTGAGCTAAAGGATAGTATTAAAATACCTGCCGATAAGGACATTCGAATCCTTGAAGAATTGCCCAAGGAAGAATTACTTCCGGGAAATAAACAAATGCAGGGAAGACCTCTGGTAGTAGGCTTTGGCCCTGCGGGTATTTTCTGCGCACTTGTTCTGGCTCAGAACGGATATAGGCCCATTGTAATTGAAAGAGGCGGGAATGTCATTGAACGTACTCAAAAGGTGTCTGTTTACTGGAACGGGGGAAACCTTGACACCGAAACAAATGTACAGTTCGGTGAAGGTGGAGCGGGTACGTTCTCCGATGGCAAGCTCACAACGAGAATAAATGATGCAAGGTGCGAAAAGGTTCTAAATGAATTTCACAAGTTTGGTGCACCTGACGAAATATTATACAAAGCAAAACCTCATATTGGGACTGATATTCTGAAGAATATTATAGTACAAATGAGAAGGGAAATTGAACATCTTGGGGGAACAGTTCTTTTTAACACAAAGATGGTAGATGTTAAGACTCTGGATGGAGAAATTTGCGGGGTTCATACCAATACAAACTCTTTGATTGACACAAATGCAGTAGTACTGGCTCTTGGACATAGTGCAAGGGATACCTTTGAAATGCTGTATAGAAGGGGAATTACCTTTGTTCAGAAGCCATTTTCAATTGGGGTGAGAATAGAACATCCTCAGGAGGTTATAGACACTGCACAATATGGTGATGCAGCAGGACATCCCACTCTGGGGCCGGCAGATTACCAACTTTTCTGCAAATTTTTGGAGCGTACGGCGTATTCCTTCTGTATGTGTCCCGGGGGAGTGGTTGTGGCCTCGGCCTCTGAGACAGACACCATTGTCACTAATGGTATGAGTGAATTTAAACGCGACAAGGATAATGCCAACAGTGCATTAGTAGTTTCCGTAGGACCCGGAGATTTTGAAGGTCAGCACCCTCTTGCAGGAATCGAGTTTCAGAGAAAGTGGGAAAGACTTGCTTTTGAAACAGGAGGAAGAAATAATAGCGCTCCCGTACAAAGGCTTGAGGATTTTCTGGAAGGAAGGACAGGGGGACTTGGTAGTGTAAAGCCCAGCTATACAGGAGAAACCAAATGTGCTGATATTAATAATTGCCTGCCGAAATATGTGACGGACAGTATAAAACAGTCAATAAGCTATTTCGACAGAAGGTTAAAAGGGTTTGGTATGAAGGATGCATTGCTTACAGGTGTTGAGACAAGAACCTCATCTCCCGTGAGAATACCAAGAAACGATATGCTTGAATGTGTTGATTTGCAGGGACTTTACCCGGCAGGCGAGGGAGCAGGGTATGCGGGTGGAATAGTTAGTGCCGCTGTGGATGGAATACGGATAGCAGAACAAATTATTAAAACTTATGCAATTCCGAAATAGAACTATTAATAACATATTAAAAAATGATATATTATATATTGAAAGTTAAATTCGAAATAAATGGAACTTGGAGGATAAAATGGGAAGATTATTTGGAACTGACGGGGTCAGAGGTGTTGCAAATCTTGAGTTGACTCCAAAACTTGCATATCAGCTTGGTCAGGCAGGTGCTTACGTACTTACGGGAGAAACCAAGCATACACCTAAGATACTTGTTGGTATGGATACAAGAATATCAGGGGATATGCTGGAAGCTGCTCTGATTTCGGGAATTTGCTCTGTAGGGGCGCAGGTTGTCAGCCTTGGAGTAATTCCAACTCCTGCAATAGCGTACCTTACAAGACAATATGATGCCGATGCCGGTGTTGTTATTTCAGCTTCACATAACCCTTTTGAATATAACGGTATAAAGTTTTTCAATTCAAACGGGTATAAGCTGCCTGATGCTATTGAAGACAAGATTGAAGAAATAATACAAAATGACGGTGAAGATTTGCCTAAGCCTGTTGGTCAGAATATTGGCTTTAAATGCTATCAGGAAAATGCACTCGAAGATTACGTAAACTTTGTAAAGGGAACTATTTCAGGTGACCTTGAAGGAATAAAGGTAGCAATTGACTGTGCAAACGGGGCATCCTTTCAAGCGGCTCCTATGGCGCTGTTTGATTTAAAAGCAGAAGTGAGTGTTATAAATAATGAACCAGACGGAACAAATATAAACAGCGGGTGCGGTTCTACACATATGCAGCAGCTTCAGGCGTATGTAAAGGAGATAAAGGCTGACATAGGTCTTGCTTTTGACGGAGATGCTGACAGAGTTCTTGCTGTTGATGAAAACGGTAATATTGTAGACGGCGACCAGATAATGGCTATTATAGGCCTATACCTGAAAGATAAAGGGGTGCTGGCTCAAAATACAGTTGTAGCAACAGTTATGAGCAATATGGGACTTGATATTATGGCTAAAAATAACGGACTTAATATTGAGAAGACAAAGGTTGGAGACAGATATGTTCTGGAAGAAATGCTCAATAAAGGATACATGCTTGGCGGTGAGCAGTCCGGACATATTATTTTCCTAGACCACAATACTACCGGAGACGGTCTTTTAACTGCCGTTCAGCTGATGAAGGTTTTAAAGGATTCCGGCAAAAAGCTTTCAGAGCTTGCCAGCGTAATGCAGATATTGCCACAGATATTAATAAATGCAAAAGTAACCAATGAAAAGAAGTACAAATATCTGGATGACGAAGTAATTAAGAAAATGTGCAAGGAGCTAGAGGACGAGTTCAAGGGAGAAGGAAGAGTTCTTATAAGACCTTCAGGTACCGAGCCTTTGGTTAGGGTAATGATTGAAGGCAAGAACAAGGACATTATTACCAGACGTGCAAAGGAACTCGTAAGGGTTATTGAAGGAAGGTTGTCATAAAGTTACACATAATAGGAGGAGTGGAAAGAGATTTTTCCGCCCTTCTATTTTTTTGTTTTTAGTGTCAAATGTCCTTAGTATATATATCCCACAAAAGTTAAAAAACTGTGAATAGTGTTGACAATTTTATAGTATATATAATATATTGTAATATAGATGTAAATAGCTTCAAGAAATAACTGGATAATAGGGAGGTGGGAAAAAAGGCAGGATTAATATGAATTAAAAAGGCGCCAGGGCAGATTTTTATAAGTCTGTTGACGAGGAGAAGGAAGCGATACACAAAACAACGTGTGTCGTATCGAAAGATTCGGCGGATACCTTCCGGCTGTTACGGTCGAGAGAGACAAAACAAAGCTTGCAGGCGACTGCAAAAACAAAATGGTCTCATGTAACTGATCCTGTATATATCTCATAAAATTCATTATATAAAAATTTAATATTGTTTTTTAGTAATTTGGAAGGGTTTTTTAGTTTTGCCCTTTTTTACACTGATGCGTTATTTTGCATCGTTTTTTCGCCTGTACTAAGGGAGAAGTGTATATTTTTTTGTGTTAAAACTGTTGAAATAATGATTAATTATGTAAACTATCAAATTAAAAGGAGAATTAATATGTGCGGAATAGTTGGATATATTGGCGATAAAAAAGCAGTACCTGTTCTTATAAATGGATTGTCAAAGCTTGAATACAGGGGTTATGATTCAGCAGGAGTCTCTGTTAATGAGGGCGGAATTTTAAAGGTTATCAAGTGCAAGGGCAGACTTGCATGTCTGGAAGAAAAGCTTGAATCACAGAAGTTAAACGGTAATATGGGAATCGGCCATACAAGATGGGCTACTCACGGAGAGCCAAACGATGTTAATTCACATCCACACATAAGTCAGTCTGGTGAAATAGTTGTTGTCCATAACGGAATTATTGAGAACTATATGCAAATTAAAGAGTTTTTAAAAGGTCAGGGATATGTTTTTAAGTCAGAGACTGATACTGAAGTTATTGCGCATCTTGTGGAGTATTACTACGATGGAGACCTTGTAGATGCAGTAATGAAAGCTATTGATGAAATCGAAGGTTCCTATGCACTGGGAGTAATTTGCAAGGACGATGAGAATATGTTCGTATGTGCGAGAAAAGACAGTCCTTTGATTATAGGACTTGGGGAAGGCGAGAACTTCATTGCTTCAGATATTCCTGCAATTCTTGAATATACAAGAAATATTTACATTCTTGAGGATAAGGAAGTTGCTATTCTTACAAGGGACAGCGTACAGGTTTTCAATAGCCTCGGAGCTCCTGTTGATAAAGAGATTTTCAAGGTAAATTGGGATGTGGAAGCTGCTGAAAAGGGTGGCTATGAGCATTTTATGATGAAGGAAATGTATGAAGAACCAAAGGTTATTAGAGACACTATAAATCCTCGTTTAAAGGACGGAGGACTGGTTCTTGATAATGTAACTATTACTGAGGAAGATATTAACAAGCTGGATAAAATATATATTGTTGCCTGTGGAACAGCATATCATGCGGGTGTTATCGGAAAATACATTATAGAGAAGCTTTGCAGAATCCCTGTAGAAGTAGATGTTGCATCTGAGTTCCGTTACCGTGATCCTCTTATTTCTGATAAGAATATGACAATAATCATAAGCCAGTCGGGGGAAACTCTTGATACACTGTTTGCACTCCGTGAGTCAAAGAAGAGAGGAGCAAGAATTCTATCTATAGTTAATGTTATAGGCAGTTCTATTGCACGTGACTCAGACGACGTTCTGTACACATGGGCGGGGCCTGAAATTGCAGTTGCATCAACAAAAGCGTACAACACGCAGCTGACGGCTCTTTATATGGTGGCTCTGGAACTTGGACTCAAAAAGGGTACAATAACAAAAGAGGAAGCCGATACTATTTTGAATCAGCTAAAGGAGATCCCAAACGATATTGAAAAGATTCTGGAGAATAAAGAAGATATTCAGAAGTTTGCTCATCAGCATTACAATGCCAAGAGTATATTCTTTATCGGAAGAGGCCTTGATTATGCTCTCTCATTGGAAGGCTCTTTAAAGCTTAAGGAAATCTCCTACATTCACTCGGAGGCATACGCAGGTGGCGAATTAAAGCACGGAACTATAGCACTTATTGAAAAAGGAACTCTTGTTGTCTGCCCAATGACTCAGGATACCCTGTTTGATAAAATGGTAAGTAATATCCGTGAGGTTAAAGCCAGAGGTGCAGTGGTTCTAGCCATTACACAGGAAAAGCATGCAGAAGAACTGCGAAAGACAGCGGACACTGTAATTACCATACCGGACGTGGACTCATTAACTGCTCCGATTTCAGCCGTTACTCCTCTACAGCTATTTGCTTACTATATGGCAATAGAAAAGGGCTGCGATGTTGATAAGCCGAGGAATCTTGCAAAGAGTGTAACGGTGGAGTAGTGGAATGGGGTTGGTGGTGGTGATTATTTTCAGCCCTCCATCTTCTTCCCAGCCGCCCCAACCCCTTCCGTGCCAGGGAAAAAGAAAACGGATAAAAAATATAGATAAAACCCAGTAGAATTAAGGGACGAGAGGACCACGGCAGACCAGCCAAAGTTCTTCCGTCCCTTTTTAGGTACAGCCGAGGGAAGGACTATTTTAGGACATCCTGAAAGGGGCATGGTTGCAAGGTTTTAGGGACATGGACCTTAACCCTTACCCCTAAATCCTGCCTTTTTCACGGAAGAACCTTATTAGGTTGAACGGGAAAAAGAAAAAAGAAGATTTCGGCGATTTTACGGAAGAAGTGTTTTTGGACGGAAAATCAGGAGCCAGTAAAATCAGGGGTTTGGGGATAGGGGCAGGGAAGGACTTTGGTGGGTGGGAATATAGTTAGGGGTCAGAAAAAAGGGGAAAGGGTCAAAGGGCTAAAAAAGTCGGTAAAAACGGTTCTTCTATAGGGAAAATAAAGTTCTTCCATGAGGTGGGAAGGCACAAGAAAAGACTGCCATATGACGGCCAGAAAGATGGGGCCTGTGGTGGTTTGGATTCGGACTCTGTCAGATTAAGGGAGATAACTGGAGCATATGCTTAAACATATCAGAATCCATATATGTAAGCGATGTATGGCTTCAGCCATATCCTTATCGCAGCATAGAAGTAACTCCTGAATTCTCTTTATATATAAGAAATGCGGGAGTTTATTACTCTTAATGGGATTGCTATAGATATGCTTTATCTTCCAATTAGAGAATAAATGGGAAGAACAACGGTTTTATTTAATATGATGAGTGAAATTGTTATCGGCAAAAAATTCTTTATTAAAAAATAAACTTCTTCAATGTAGCAGGAAAGTTGGAGCAAAAGCCCGATGGAACTGATCCTTCTCAAGAACTACATCTGTTATTTCTTCTTCCACATATCATCCCGACTTCTAAACATTCCAAAATATTGGACAATTTCAGAAGACAGAATGTGCAGTTAGCATACGATTAATATTTACAAATAGCAATTTGTAGTAGTAAAGTATTTTGTATATATTATGGTATTTAGTGTAATATGTGGGATGTGCAAACAATAAGCAAAGGAGATGCAAAATGCTGTATTATGAGCTTTTCCAGACAAGAGAAGGGAAGATTACATATGGAGCATTATTTGTGATGACGATAGTTCTCTTTATTATTGATAAGGTTATTGAGAAAAAAAGAAATAAACTTGATGAATTATAACAGGGAGATGGAACAAATGCTGACGGATAAAATCAATGAATTGAGAGAAGAATTGAATAAACAGGTGATAAGCGGTGATGTACATAAGCAATCGATTCTGCGATTAAGCCAGAAACTGTATGCATATATTGTGGAATATCTGAAAAATAATGACTGCAAAAGAATAGGAAATAAAATTTATATAAAAAAGTAAATTACATACAGGAAAGTTATTGAATACATATAAAACAATAATTCAAAATGATGTAAGGTCTGGGAGTTTTTGATTTTGTTATCAACAAGTTATGCACAATGTGAGAGTTATCGGAACCTGTTTATTTTAAAATGTTTAAAGAAATATCCACATAACAAACAAGTAATTAATCCACAAGATAAAGACTGATATTTTACAGGAACAAATCCAGTATAAATCAAACATAAATCATGGAAAGGCAAATCGCTTGAAGTATCTGTAATAAATATCAAGCAAGTGAATTATTATGTTTCCTTCATAAAATCTTATAAAAAATCATATGAAAGGAAAAACTATTACTGATAAAAAACATGAAGGAGGAATTTAATATGGCTCTTGTACCATGGAATCCTTTTAGGGATATGGATAATATCGGCAGGGAAATGAGCAGTTTCTTTGATTTTCCCTCAAAAATATTTGGAGGCTTCTCTTCTCCCCGTGTGGATGTTTACCAGACGGAAGAGGATGTAGTTGTAAAAGCAGAAATACCTGGCGTTTCAAAGGATGATCTGAACTTATATATCGACGAGAATACTGTAAGACTTACAGGTCAGACAAAGAGGGAAAACGAACTGAAGGATGAAAATGCTTACAGGACAGAACGGTATTACGGCAGCTTTTCAAGGACAATCCCGCTGCCTGTCGAGGTAAAATCAGAACAGGCGAAAGCAGAGTATAAGGATGGTATCCTTTCAATTACAGTACCGAAGGTTGAGCCTTCAAAAATAAAGAGTAGAAAGATTGATATTCAGTAGAGCTGAATGGCAGGCAGTCTGGTGATCTTAACAGGCTGCCTTTTCAATTTAAAATAATACATGTTCATCAACATATTCACTTTGATTGTGATTGAGAAATCGGGAGATTTTTTTAAAAAAATCAAATCCTTTTGGGAATATCTTAAGCTTATCAAAAATAATCCTACCAAAATTTGAATTTTATATATTGACTTTGAAAAAAATATGATTAAAATAAAAATTGTTAGCACTCATGTTGAATGAGTGCTAATCATCGAGTAACTTTTTCTGATTTTTAATGGATAACATTAGTGATTGGTGAGAGGAGGCTTTTATTAATGACGTATCTTAATAGAGTTTTGAATAAAAATTCATTGTGACTTCTTACATAGAATAACGTAGCATCCCAATTCTTACAGGCGAAGCCTGGACTTGATTTTCAAAAAATATATAGATGAATATTAAGAGGAGACATCAAAATGTGTGGCAGCTTTTATGATGTAGGAATTTATTTTATGCTGTACTCCTTTATCGGATGGCTTCTTGAGGTTGTGTACGCTTTCCATGAGGAAAGAAGATTTGTAAATCGAGGCATTTTGGCAGGACCTATCTGTCCTATATACGGTTTTGGAACACTTTTGATTCTAAATATTGGTTCCCTCTTGAAACTCCAGAATCCAGGCTTTTTAAGCAATATCATATTCATAATTCTGCTTACCACTGCTTTGGAGTATCTGACGGGATATATACTGGAGACGTTCCTTAAGGTGAAAGCCTGGGATTACAGCAATGAATTTTGCAATATAAGAGGGCGGATTTGCCTGAAGTTTTCGATATTATGGGGACTGCTTGGGTGCTTTATCATTTATGGCTTACATCCGATAGTGGCACAGTTTATGAATGAAGTTAATGAAGATATGAAAATAATTGCCGCTTTCATGCTTCTTGGATTTATTTTAATGGACATGATAAAGGCTATTCTTCCAAGAATTGCTTCTATGAAGGAGTTAAAATCCCGTGTGAGCCTGCCTGTTCATATCTTCAAGGTGTAATTTGTTTATAAGCTGCTTAATCAAGTAGCTTTACTATAAAAAATAAGAGTAAAGGAGCTGAACAATTATGCAAGTTAAACCATTAGGAACAAGAGTTCTACTTAAAGAGGTAGAAACACAAGAGACCACAAAGAGTGGCATTGTTCTGCCCTCAAATGCAAAAGAGAAGCCGTTTGTGGCAGAAGTGGTTGAAGTCGGTCCTGGTGAAATCAAGGACGGTAGGGAAATTAAAATGCAGGTAAAAAAGGGAGATAAGGTACTCTACAGCAAGTATGCAGGGACCGAAATCAAACTGGACAGTCAGAAATACCTGATAGTACAACAGGAAGATATTTTAGCAATTGTAGAGTAAAGGAAGGTGGAAAATATGGCTGCAAAAATAATTTCGTTTGATGCGAATGCAAGAAAATCAATTGAAAATGGTGTAAATAAATTGGCAGATGCCGTAAAGGTAACACTGGGACCTAAAGGCAGAAACGTAGTATTGGAGAAAAAATTCGGTTCTCCTACGATCACAAATGACGGTGTAACTATTGCAAAAGAGATTGAATTGGAAGACCCCTACGAGAACATGGGTGCTCAACTTGTAAAGGAAGTAGCCAGCAAGACCAATGATGTTGCTGGTGACGGAACTACCACAGCAACATTGCTCGCACAGGCAATTGTCAGAGAAGGCATGAAGAACATAGCCGCAGGTGCGAACCCCATAATACTTAAAAGAGGAATAGAAAAAGCCACTGATAAGGTGGTTGAGGTTATAAAGGGAAACAGCCAGAAAATCAAAGGCAAGAATGATATGACATTTGTAGCGACTATCTCTTCTGGAGATGAAAAAATAGGCAGCCTTATTGCCGATGCAATGGAGAAGGTTACAGCAGAAGGTGTCATTACCATTGAAGAAAATAAAGCCTCGGATACAGTAATAGAGATTGTTGAAGGTATGCAGTTTGACAGGGGCTACATCTCTCCATATATGGTTACAGACAACGATAAGATGGAAGCCGTTCTGGAAGACCCGTATATCCTTATAACAGAAAAGAAGATCAACAATGTACAGGATTTGCTGCCTGCCCTTGAGCTGGTGGTAAAGAACGGCGGGAAAATGCTTTTAATCGCAGAGGATGTTGAAGGAGATGCTTTGGCAACCTTGGTAGTAAACAAATTAAGAGGCACTTTCACCTGTGTGGCCGTAAAAGCTCCAGGCTTTGGCGACAGACGAAAAGAGATGTTGCGTGATATTGCAATCCTGACGGGCGGACAGGTTGTATCCGAAGAAGTGGGCATGGACATTAAGGATATTAAGCTCGAATGGTTTGGAAAAGCAAAATCGGTAAAAGTCCAGAAAGAAAATACTATTATTGTGAGCGGTGCGGGAAGCCAGCAAGAAATAAAGGACAGGGTTGAATCCATCAAAAAGCAAATAGAGCTTACAACCTCAAGCTATGATAAGGAGAAGCTCAATGAAAGATTGGCGAAGCTGGCTGGCGGTGTAGCAGTAATCCGTGTCGGGGCTGCAACAGAAACCGAAATGAAGGAAAAGAAATACAGAATTGAGGATGCTCTCAATGCAACCAGAGCAGCTGTAGAAGAAGGAATTGTCCCTGGTGGCGGTACAGCTTATCTCAATGCAATACCAGAAGTTGGGAAATTAGTAGATACTCTTCATGGTGATGAAAAGACAGGAGCTGCGATTATATTAAGAGCTTTGGAGGAACCGCTCCGTCAAATTGCTGTCAACGCTGGTGTTGATGGTTCGGTAATTGTAGAAAAAGTGAAAAGCAGTGAAAAAGGAAAGGGCTACGATGCTGCAAAAGATGAATATGTAGATATGTTTGAAGCAGGAATTATCGACCCTGTGAAAGTGACCAGATCTGCTATCCAGAACGCAGCATCGGTGGCAGCGATGATCCTGACCACAGAAAGTGCTGTAGCTGAAAAGCCAGAGAAAAAGAAAGCTCCAGCAATGCCTGCAGGGGATATGGACTACTAAAATAAGGCTTGTGGCCTAAATAGCCTTTAGCCATATATATGGAAAAGGGAGTCAGCTTTGTCCAGCAAAGTCCCCCAAAGGCTCCCTTTCCTCAAATGATTTGTATACGGGCTGCGGAATTTCAACTCCGCAGCCTTTACTATAAAAATGTCTTTATATCATAAGCCAATTCCATTTTTGGGGGGGTGATGTAATGCGAAAGTGCTTATTATCAATAGATTGGGACTATTTTATCCATACACAGAAAGAAAATTGGGGTTCATATATAGAAAATACTAAAAATGTTATAAATTTGTGGTATAAGCGGTATATCCAGGCGAAGGCACTGGGAAAGGATATTCAAAAGTCGTTTCGGCTTTCTTCGTGTATAGACGGATTTTGGGAGAAAATCAAGGGGAATTTCATATTTGCAAAGGGAATTAAAGCCTATGTTTCCGACTCCCACGCTTTATCCTATAATATAGCAAGGAAGCAGGGGTGTAATACAGTATATCTTTTTGATGCACATGCAGACCTGGGCTATGGAGGGCTATCTTCGCTTGATTTTGAGGTTAATTGTGCCAACTGGCTTGGCAAGCTCTTAAAGGATAATTGGATTGGAGAAGCAAATATAATTTACAGCCCGTATACAGCAGAAAAGCCAGATTATTTCAAGCCGATAAATAATGCTTTCAATGTTCGTTACCCAGGTTTTAATGACCTGGACACAGGAATTGAAGTGTCGGCAGTTCATATATGCAGATCGGGTGCATGGACTCCACCCTGGCTTGATGAGCGATTTGCAAAATTTGTCGACAGTTTAGGGACTGCATATGAACTTAAGGATTGCCCAACAAGGAAGTGGGATACCACAAATATAAGCTTTTCTGACCAAATCTCCTATATGCTGGCATGATTTTGGCAATAAAGTGACTCTATGATTATTTGAAACAAAATAAAATAATTGTAACCATATGCTCAATCATGGTATGCAGAATCGTATGCTAAAGCCATATCTTTATCGCAGCATAGTAGAAACTCCCGAATTCTCTTTATATATAAGAAATGCAGGAGTTTGCTATATCCGCTATAATTGGAACGATTAAGATATATGCTTTATCATCCCATTAGGGTCGATTGTACAGAGCGGTGTTTTCATCCTTTTATGCTGGGTTTAAGGCTATACTCAAGATATGGCTTAAGATATGTTTTTGTTATGGCTTAAGCTTATCAACATAAAACATACTAAAAAAGCCTGATATATATAAAAAGCCCCAACCCAGCGGTTGAGGCTTAAAATTATGATAGTTGTTCTTCCCATTCATGGTCGTAAATTAAATCTTCAACGTAACCATCTATTGGTAGATAGTCGCCTTTTTCAAAGTCTGCAATTTCATTCAGGTCGGACACAACTGTTTCCGCATAATTATTAGCAAGAAAGTCTTCCCAATCCTCACCGTACTCTTCGGTTAATAACTCGGAGAGTTTAGGATTAACGTGTTCTGCAAAATAATCCAGGGCAGCTTTACGCAATTTTCCTTCAATGATTTCATTTGTTGCTCTTTCCTCTGGTAATAATGAAAAAGCGTATTTTTCCCAATTGCTGCCTTTGTAGTCTTCTCCTGCGGCACGTTTGATATTGCTTTCTGGATGTATGACGCTCAATGTAATATCACATAAAATACATAGCAGTGAATCAATTGTGTCATTTATATCCAGCAATGCATTCATGCTATCGAATGAAATGGATAAATCCACGGGCTCACCAGTAAGGCTATTGTACTTGTAATCGTAGGATATCCGAGTACCCAAGTTCTCGATGACATCGATTCGTGCCTCTTTCAACTTGTAATCAAGAATTTCCATGTCGTTATCAGTGATGATCTGCTTTTGGTTTAATGCAGAGATTCCAGCAAACAGAATGGCACCTATGGATTCCTTATTGTAGATCGGTTTACCATTTTGATCAACAGGAAGAATTATCTCTCCGATTTTTTCGTGGTTCAATACAGTTGTTTTTGTTTTTGCCATAGCTCAAGTCTCCTTCTTCTTCAAAATTATGATATTTAATACTACCTTTATATTACAAAGGGATATATATACTTTTCAAGTATATTGTAGAATTTAAGGATATTTAATAGTGCCTTTATGCTGCCCGACACCGTCGATAACCTGTTTGACACGCCGCATGTATCCATACAGCATCTTCGTAATTTCAAGACACAGGGCATCCAGACGCTCGTACTCTGATTGCGGGACGAAATCCTGATCATAGGCGAATTCCAGCCAGTATCGGACTTCGCCGAGACTCCCTATGGCAGTGCTAATGAAGGTCAATTCTTTTGATGGGTAGATTTGACTGTTGCCCTCTGCGATATTAGCCGCCACGGAAGTTGCAGCTCTTCGTATCTGGCTGGTGCTTTCATATCTCTCGGACGGCGGAAATTTGTCCGAGAGTTTGCATATATCATTAGCAAGTTCTTTGGCTCGCTGATATACAATCAAAGAACGGAAATCTCTTATGGTTTCATACATAATTGGCATAGCATCACACTCCACTGAAATCAAAATGTCTGGTAATGACTATATAATAGCTACAAAAAGGGTTAAAGTCTAATATCACTCAAAAAGCCCATGAACAGTGGGTTTGGTGGTATAATGAATTTTGTGGGCATTTGAGGACAAGTTTTCTTTAGAATTTAGTCGAAATGTGATAAAATTACATTTGACTATTAACGAATTTTTACATATATGAGGGGTAAATGATAATGGCGAAACTGACACTGCAAGAACTGGAAGCAAATCTCTGGAAAGCAGCAGATATTCTCCGTGGAGAGCTGAATGCTGCCCAGTATAAGGACTATATTTTTGATCTTTTATTTCTGAAACGCATGAATGATGAATTCCAGACCGAAAGAGAAACCAAGAAGCAGGAATTTCTGAAGCAGGGCATGCCTGCTGAAGAAGTAGACGAGCTGCTGGAAGATCCCCAGGTTTATGTTTCATTCTTTGTTCCAGAACGGGCTCGCTGGGACAATCTCAAAAACCTGAATCTGAATATCGGTCCTGAATTGGACAAAGCCTTCAAGGCTATTGAAGACGAGCCCAAGAATGTTGAACTGATTGGTGTTCTGACTACAACGAATTTTAACGACAAAGAACGTGTAAGTGATAAAAAGCTTTCACAGCTGCTGTTGCTCTTTGATACCATGCAGTTGGATGCTGACAATTTGGAAAGCTCTGATATGCTGGGAGATGCTTATCAGTACCTCATCAAGGAGTTTGCAGATGAAGGCGGAGCCAAGGGCGGTGAATTCTATACGCCTTCAGAGGTGGTTCAGGTACTCGTAAATATACTGAAGCCCCAGGAGGGGGATCGCATTTACGACCCGACCGTCGGCAGCGGCGGTATGCTGATTAAGAGTATCGAATACGTCCGTGACCATGGCGGCAATCCTCGGAACCTGTCTTTGTTCGGTCAGGAAATCAATTTATCAACCTGGGCAATCTGCAAAATGAATATGATATTCCATAATGCGAAGGGGGCTGACATCCGCAAGGGTGATACTATACGCAACCCGATGCATCTGGAAGGTGGTGTATTGAAGACCTTCGACAAGGTGTTGGCAAATCCGCCGTTCTCCCTGAAAAACTGGGGTCATGAAGAAGCTATGGCAGACCCGTATCATCGTTTTGTCTATGGCGTTCCGCCGCAGAGCTACGGCGATCTGGCGTTTGTGTCGCACATGGTAGCCAGCCTCAATGCAAAGGGCAAGATGGGGACGGTTGTTCCGCATGGTGTATTGTTCCGTAGTGGGGCCGAAGGGAAGATCCGTAAAGGGTTTGCAAAAGACGACCTGATAGAAGCAATAGTAGGATTGCCAAGCAATTGCTTCTATGGAGCAAGTATTCCTGCAGCTCTGATGATAATCAATAAGAATAAATCAAAGGAACGAAAGGGTAAAATCCTTTTTATCGATGCAAGCCAGGGCTTTGTAAAGAACGGGAACAAGAACAGGCTACGGGATGAGGATATTAAAGCTATCACACAAGCATTTGACGCATTTGATGACCAAGAGAAGTTCTCTGCAGTGGTGAGTCTGAATACCATCAAGGAAAATGATTATAACCTCAACATCAGCCGATATGTGGATACATCAGAGGAGGAAGAGGAAATTGACATTGAACAGGTGCTGCAGGATATTCGGGATTTGAAGATGGATATTGCGGATACGGAAGAAAAACTCAATGAATATCTTGAAGAACTGGGATTTGAGGGGATTTGATAATATATGGATAAAGATAAATTTGAAGAGAACTTTGAGGGAGAAACTCTTGAAGAAGACAATGATGTAGTAGGAGATAACTCTTTTTATATAAACGGGGCTATAACAATACCACAAGGTGCTGACTGGGAAGAATTCCTTGACGAAATGCTTCAGTGGCTTGAAAGCAAGGGAGCATGTTTTTTTGGAGGAACCAGTAAAGTTGAGGACAAGGAAGAAGCAGCACGGCAGATCTTGAAGGAGACTACGGGCATAGAGTGGGTGGATGAAAATGATTAGAGAAGGATATAAAATGACCGAACTCGGGGAGATACCGCAGGAGTGGGAAGTAAGGAAAATAGAAGATTTATATAGTGTTTTAACAGGGGCTACTCCATTAAGAGGTAAACAAGAGTATTACTTAAATGGGAATGTAGCATGGGTAAAAACATTGGACTTAAATGATAGGTACATTTACGATACTCAAGAAAAGATTACTGATTTAGCTTTAAAAGAAACGAGTTGCAAAGTCCAAGATGAGGGGACAGTACTAATTGCAATGTATGGTGGCTTCAATCAGATAGGAAGAACTGGGATTTTAAAGACCAAAGCTGCTACAAATCAGGCTATTTGTTCGCTACCACTTATAGAAGAGATATATCCAGAGTATTTAAATTATTTTCTAATTAAAAATAGGAATGTATGGAGGAACGTTGCCGCCAGTACAAGAAAGGATCCAAATATAACTAAAGGAGATGTAGAAAAGTTTAATATCATAGTACCGCCTCTTTCAGAACAATACAAAATTGCCGATATCCTTTCTACTATTGACGAGCAGATTGACAAAACCGATGCATTGATTGAAAAAACAAGGGAACTCAAAAAAGGATTGATGCAGAAGCTTCTGATAAAGGGGATTGGGCATACCGAGTTTAGGGATACGGAGATAGGGCGGATTCCTAAAGGGTGGGAAGTGAAAAAATTAGAAGAGATTGTTCAAATATGTTACGGAAAAAATCAAAAAGAAGTAGAAATTGAAGGCGGAATATACAAGATACTGGGTACAGGTGGAGTCATAGGTAATACAAACGACTATCTTTGGGATAAACCTTCGGTTCTTATTGGAAGAAAAGGAACCATTGATAAACCAATGTATATTGAGGAACCATTTTGGACTGTTGACACGCTATTTTATACGAAAGTGGATGAAGGCTATGTAGCCAAGTGGCTTTATTATTATTTAAATAAAATAGATTTAAAAAAATATAATGAAGCTACTGGTGTTCCAAGCTTGAGTGTTGCTGTTCTAAATACAATATTAATATTAGTGCCTCCATTTAAAGAACAACAAAAAATATCAAAAATTCTATCTGCTGTTGATAGTGATATAGATGTATACGAAAGCAAAAAGAATAAATTGGAAAATGCAAAAAAAGCTCTGATGAATCACTTGCTAACTGGGAAAATCCGAGTTTTGGTGCAGTAAGATAAAAAACAGATGGAGGATATAGTAATGGATTTATGTTTTACGATTGTAATCAAATGTGAAAATGGATACCAGGTATCTTATCAATTAGCTTATCAGCCCTGCCCAGTATGGATGCAGGGAGATAAGTATGTGGTAAATATGTGTGACGATGGAGTTCATTATAAAAAAGGGGCGTTTGGGAAGCTTCTCGAATTCCACAAAAAAGACCACGGGAGAGTTATTCATACAGATAAGCAGTGTTTGCTAATTTCCGATAAAAAATGGACAGAAAACACAGGATATGATGGCAATGATACTTTAAATCTAATAACTGAAGACATTGAAAGTGAAGGGTTCAGGGTTACTGCTATTCAATTTTAATTTTTCGTAAAACAGCTATGAAGTCGTAAATTCAGGAATGTGAAAGTATGAACAACCGTGGAGACATTGAGGGGGGATACACCATGGAACTTATAAATATTAAATTCGACAGGACTGAAGAAGAACAGAATGGTAAAGCGAAGTATAAAGTAGACGGCAGAGAACTGTTTGCAGAGGAAACCGTCATGTACCACTATAAGCAGAATGGATATAATGCCATCTGGAGTGAAAACAACTACTGGTGGTGCCTCCTCGGTTTGCTTTTTTGGGATGTTATTTTTGCAAAAGTTAGAGGAGCCGTTCAAATCAGCAGAGGCGGAATTGACGAAGAATTATATGTTGACTCACCAAAATTCAACGAACTTTTTCAATGGACAATAAGCACAAATGGTATGCCAGCAGACTACTTCACAGTTGATTTCTATAAAAATAGAGAAGCAATGATAAATAACCGCATAAAGGAGCTGTCGAACTCAAATGTTGAGTCGGTGCTACGACAATCTTATCAAAAGCATCATGGCCAGAATTTCAGAATGATTGAAAACTGGAACAGGTTCAGCATAGAAGAACTATGTATAGTACCAAGAATATTGCCAGGTGAGGCAGTAATTAAAATTTTGGATAGAATTCTACGGAATATTAGCGAAAATCGGTCAGGCTTGCCTGATTTGTTAGTATATAATGACTCCATCCTTTTTATGTCGGAAGTAAAGAGTGAAAAAGATAAATTGTCAGAAGGACAAAAGAATTGGATAGACTTTCTGGAATCAACGGGTATTAGAGTGGAATTGTGCCTTATAAACCATACTGAACGCCAGATCGCTAATCTCAAAAAGAAGGAGCAGGAAAGCAAGAAACTGGTAACTGTATCCTTTGGTAACTCAACAAGCAAGAAGAGGGATGAAGCTATTGAGTTTGTAAAAAACCAGCCTACATATTTTACTTCTGGTGAAGGAAAAGAACAAATTCACGGTGCGATATTTGATGTTAATGATATAGAAACTCTTTATACCATGTTGGACCTGACAAGTGGTTGGAAGAGCCAAAGGATTGAAATTGACGGCAAAGAAGTAAAATCAACCGAGTTGAGAAGCGTGCTGTGGTGCTTTAGAGAAAAGAACAAACAAGGAGCTTCTCTGGATTATTGCAAACAGGGCAGGTACGATGGTGATAAAAACAATTTCAGTTGTAGGATGGTTTCCTTGGATATAGACCGTTGGACTGAATACGGGTATATCAGTACCGATTCGGGCGATTGGATTTTTGATAAAAAAGAACTGGAGGAGTACAAAGACAGCATACTTCAAAATATAAGCTATTGTCCGCTTTTTGATCCTAAAAAGGTAGAGAAGGTGTTTGAAAAAATACCTGAAAGAATAAATCCAATTAGGGATAAAGACTGGGCATACATATCAAGTGAGCATAATGAGTGGTTCAATCATAACGGTAAATGGTATACAACATGGGGAAACACTAACTTCCCTGGGATTGCTGCTATGATTGGTGTATGCAAGATGAGTAGAAAAGAGATTAATGAGGCCATTCGGGATATAAAAGAAGAGCAGAAAATGGATAGATACCTGTCAAATAGCAGGGTTGTACCAAAGCCTCAAAAAAAATCTGGATGTTTTATTGCTACTGCTGTATATGGCGGATATGACTTGCCAGAAGTGATGACCCTTCGTAAGTTCAGGGACAAGACACTAAATAAAAATCCTTTAGGAAGGCTGTTTATCAGGATTTACTACCGCTTAAGCCCACCGCTCGCAGATTATATAAAAAACAAAGAAAAACTCCGCAAAGGTGCAAAATCCATACTTGATGTGATTGTTAAACGGCTGAATGATAGATAACAAGGATTATGATTTCGGTGGTGAGAAATATTGAAAACTTATTTAGGCAACGAAGAAATGCTGGTGGAGCTACCAGCAATACAATACATAAAAGATAAACTGGGCTATGAATTTGTGCATGGAGACAAGCTGAACCCTGAACAGGGAGAGCGGGATTCTATGACAGAAGTCATTCTTGTCAAACGGCTGGAGCGTTCTTTGAAACGCCTTAATCCATGGATGGATGAAGGCAATATCAACAAAGCAGTTAGACTTTTGGCACGCCCTGAAAATCTGGGAACCAATCTCCTGGAAATCAACGAAAAGATCTATGATGCCCTTGTGAACCTGACCTTCGCTCTGGATCAGGATCTGGATGGGAGTGGACAGAAGAAGTATCACACCGTGACGTTCATTGACTGGGAGAATCCGAGTAATAATGAATTTCTATTGACACGGCAATTCAGGATTCAGGGGCCAAATGAAAAGGCTATTCCTGACATTGTGTTGTTCGTCAACGGTATTCCAGTGGTGGTTCTTGAGTGCAAATCACCATTTCTTGAACAGAGTAAAAATGAAAAAATGGGCAAGCATGAGGCCTATGAGCAGCTCCGCCGATATATGGATGCCCGTGGTTCAGAGAAGGTCGAAGGCGTACCAAGGCTGTTCTATACCAATTTTTTTACTGGAATTTTGAACAAATACCATGCCTATGCGGGAACGATTAGCTCCAAGTATGGTCATTATGTGGAATGGAAAGATCCATATCCGTTTAAGAAGGAATCCATTGAGGATGTCGGAAACAATGGGCAGAACCTGTTCCTACAGGGATTGCTGGAAAAGAAGAATCTCCTGGATGTAATGCGGAACTTTCTGCTTTTTGAAGCCGACAGCGAAACGGGCACAAAGGTCAAGAAGCTCTGCCGTTATCAGCAGTATCGGGCGGTTAACAAGGCACTTGAACGGTTGGTTCATGGAAAGGATTCTGTCAGCCGTGGCGGCGTAGTATGGCACACACAGGGCTCTGGTAAATCGCTGACTATGGTGTTTCTTGCACGAAAAATCCGCAGAGTTGCTGAACTGATGGATGCCACCATTGTTGTAGTTACTGACCGTATCGACTTGGACAAGCAGATTTACAATACCTTTGTGCGAACACTTTCCAGCATCACGACCCCTGTCCGAGCTGAATGTGTCAGCGAGATGAAGGAGCTGCTGTCCAAGGCACAACCGCAGATTATAATGACAACCATTCATAAGTTCCAGTCCGAAAAGGAAACTTCGGAAATTATGAACGACAGCAGGCAGAGAGCCGCTCTGGTGTTTGAGAAGGAATTTCCTGTACTCACCACAAAGTCTAATGTGATTGTCCTGGCGGATGAAGCCCATCGCAGCCAGTATACAGGTATGGCTAAAAATATGAGGGATGCTCTGCCGAATGCCGCTTTTGTCGGTTTTACTGGAACTCCGATTGACAAAGAAGACAAATCGACCCCCCGTACCTTCGGGAGTTATATCGATAAATACACTATCCAGCAGGCGGTTGATGATGGGGCAACCGTCAAAATCGTTTACGAAGGCAGACGACCTGACCTGCATATTAAAGCAGATACGCTGGAAGGGCTGTTTGATCAGGCGTTTGAAGATAAGTCCGATGATGAAAAAGAAGCCATCAAACAGAAATACGCCAACAAACGGACCATCGTGGAAGCCGACAGCAGGGTGGAGGATATTGCCAAAGATATGCTTCAGCATTATAAGGATCAGATTTTCCCAAACGGTTTCAAAGCCCAGGTGGTCTGCGTGTCCCGTGACGCTTGCGTGAAATATTATAATGCCCTGAACAAGAATATGAAGGAAATCATAGGTGTGGACTTGGAGGTAAAGGTTATTTTCTCGGGGAACCTAAATGACCAGCCGCATTTGAAGGAACATTTTACGACCAAGGAAGAGCAGGACGGAATTATCAAGCGGTTCACCAAGCCTTTGGATAAGGACAAGCTGGCCTTCCTGATTGTCAAGGACATGCTGCTGACGGGTTTTGATGCCCCTATCGAGCAGGTCATGTATCTGGACAGGCCCCTTAAGGAGCATGGATTACTTCAGGCTATTGCCCGAGTGAACCGAACCTGTGGGGATAACAAAAAATGTGGCTATGTGGTGGATTATTTCGGCGTAACGGATTTCCTGGAAGAAGCTCTGGCCATTTTTGATCGTGAAGAGCTGGGTCAGCCTATGGAGTCGTTGGATTCTATATATAAACAAATGTTGTCGTACCGTGAAGCTGTTATGGCTATGTTTGTTGGCGTAGAGAAAGATGATCTGGATGCCTTGGTCAGAAAAATCGAGCCCGAGGACAAACGTGCCGAGTTCGAGCTTGCTTATAAGCGATTTGCTTCAGCCATGGAGCAGATCCTGCCTGCCCATGTTCCGACCGAGCACATTAACGACCTGCGTTGGTTGGGATATATCAGAGCAGCGGCGAAAGCCCGCTTTGAGCCAGGGAAGGAACTTGACATTGCCGATTGTGGGGAAAAGGTCAGGAAGATTATTTCGGAGCACCTTGAATCTCTGGGAGTCCGACAGTGGATTGCCCCTGTGACGCTGTTCGATTCAGACTTCTCTTCCAAAATGAAAACGCTTAAGTCCGATGAAGCCGTAGCCTCTGCTATGGAACATGCCATCAAAAATGTCATCCATGTCAAGATGGACGACAACCCTGTTTATTATACAAGTCTATTGGAAAAGCTGCAGCAGCTTCTGGAGGAAACCAAGAACAACTGGGTAGAACGAAAGAAGCAGCTTGAGGAATTTGTGAATGGGCACATGGAAAAGGGCGAGCAGTATGAAGCGAAAGCTCTGGGATTGTCTGTGGAAGAATATGCTTTCTTTGAAACCGTGAAGAAGTATTTGACTGATACGGAAGAAACATCAGCAAGCAGTGTAAAGGAAGATGCAGCAGAATACATCAGCCAAGATGTGATTGAGCTCTCGAAAGGCATTGCAAAGGATGTAGCCGATATTATCCAACAAAACTATGTTGTAGACTGGACGACTAACCTGACAAAGACAGGGGATATAGAGCGGGCAATCTATATGCTGCTAAATACGCAATACTTTAAACAAATAAAGATAAATGTCAGGAAACAGCTGGTGCAGCCGCTTTTAATGCTGGCAAAGAAGCACTATGCTGTCTTGAATTGAGGTAGATAGATGATGCAGATGTCCTTTCAGTATGGGACAAAGACAATTATATATGATGTGACATATTCCTCCAGACGCAGGACTATGGAAATCAGTGTAGAGCCTCCTGACCTGGTGCATGTTGTGGCTCCTGAAGGTGCAACCGAGGAAGCAATCCTGAATAAGGTCAGGAGCAGAGCCAGCTGGATTGTCCAGCGGCTTTTTGCTATGCGGGATATGGCGTATATTCCTATTAGGAGAGAAATGGTCAATGGGGAGTCGCTCATGTATCTGGGGCGGAATTACTCCATGCAGGTAATGGTTGAGCCAGGGATTGAACGGCCACGAGTAGGGCTCATAAATGGAAAGTTCCAAGTTGCGGTGGCAACCAGGGATGAAGCCGAAATACACAAGGCTCTGGAAGACTGGTATAAGCAAAAAGCCTTGGAGAAAATCAGGGAAAGAGTGAAGCTTTATCAGAGCAAATTTCATGTTAAGCCGACGCAAATACGGGTCAAAGATCAGCAAAAGCGTTGGGCCAGTTGTACAAGCAAGGGTGAACTGCTATTCAACTGGAAGAGCATTATGGCTCCATCGCCTGTTTTGGATTACATTGTGGTTCACGAGATGGCCCACTTGCTGGAGTATGGCCATTCACAGAAGTTCTGGGATATTGTTGCTGCGGTGTTACCCGATTACAGAAGCAGGAAAGAATGGCTAAAAAATAACGGGATCAAAATGGATTTATAACCGAAGGTGGTGATAGCGGAATGGTTGATGGTGGATTTAAGAGAGGTTATGATTTCCCAAATGAGGGATTTATCCAGAAGGCTATAGAAGAATACTTCAAGAATCATGGTTATAGTATATTGAATGAAAAGTATACGGATTTGGTTTGCGTTCATCCAGAAACTGGGGTAAAGTGGTCCATAGAGGCCAAAGGGGAAACAAAAGCAATCGGCTTGGATTTTCGGACCTGTCTGGGTCAGTTGCTCCAGCGGATGAGCACGGAAGAAGTATGTTATGGAGTAGCAGTACCTGATATGCCAGCATATCGTCAGCAGACCGATCAAGTGCAGGCATGGGCGCGGAAAGCATTGAATTTATATTGGCTTTTTGTTTCAGCAGATGGGAGCATAGAGGTTGTTGCTCCGTAAGAAAAAGTTGATATTTGGTGGAACCCAGTTGCTTTAAGGCTTTCAGGACTTTGTAGTGGCTGGGTTATTTTGCGTTTGAAAAAACTTTATAAATAAGTGCGAGTGAAATTTGCCTTTAATAATAAAATTATGTATTATGAAATCATGGACGGAGCAAATCCACAAAAGAGGAAAAAACCCATGAAAAGGAAAAAGGCAAGGAGTTGAAAATTTCTGATGAGTGAAATCGGAATTAAAAAATAAAACGGAATATAATTCAATCATCACCAACAAACAGACCTGCTGAACAAACTACAGAAGAAAGATCGAGTAGAATTTGAAATCGGCAGGGAGAGGTGTTAAACTCCAAGCAAAGGGAAATAAAGTTTATAAAATACTTGAAAAGGGGATGAATCTAATGTGAAAATGTCAGCAGTATAAACAAAGTAACCAAGTGAAGAAACCGTGAAAAAAGAGTGAAGAAAAAGTCAGTAATTCAAAATGCCGACGATCGACGACGATAAAATTTCCTAAAAAGCAGTAACAACTGAAAACATATGAATTCGGCAACATAGGAGGCCTTTCTTTCCTATTGCCAAAATTCAAAAAAAGCCTGAAATACATAGGCTTTCTTAAGTGCAACCTTTTTTCGGTAGTGTATTTAAGTTTAGCCTAAAAATATAAAAGGAGAGTGATCGATATGAAAAAAGTGATCGAAGGTAAGGTATACAACACAGCAACCGCAACAAAGTTGGCGGAATACAGTTATGGATACAGCTCGGATTTCTCTTATATTTCCGAGGAGCTTTATTTAACGAAGAAAGGAAAGTATTTCCTTGCAGGGAAGGGCGGGCCATATACCTGCTATGCCGAGCAGGTAAGCAGGTACACTTATTGCAGCGGTGAAGCTATAATTCCAATGACAAAGCAAGAGGCATTTGAATGGTGCCAAAAGCGTGACTGCACCGAAGCCATTGATGAATACTTTTCCGATCTGGTGGAGGAGGCTTAAAAGCCTCTCCCTACAGAGGAGAATTCATTAGTCACAACTTTGCTTTTGGCGACAATACGCAACAAATACAATTAATGACCATAAAAGGAAGGATGATGAATATGACATATAAATACTCAAACACCAATAACAAGGATTATTACAAAGCTTTACTTCAGGATTTGGCCCAGGAGTTGAAGCATACACCGTCTGTAAATGAAAGCCTTAAAGCAAGACTCCCAGTCTACTCAATACGGAAAGCTTTTGGAAGTTATAACAAAGCACTTGCAGCTGCTGGACTGAAAATTAGACGGGAATGGGCTCGTGGGTCTTCAGACAAAGAGACCATGCTCCGCCAATACAAAGAATATTCAGAAGCTCTTGGCAGACCTGCAACCTACCGTGAACTCAATGCAGCCAGTGGTATGCCAAGTGGATCGACATACTGCATGAAATTCGTTGGGATGCGGGGGCTCAAGATAGCAGCAGGATACCCGCCAATTGTTGATAGAAGAAGATATACCAAGGAGGAAGTTGCTTGTCTATTGAACGAAGAAGTGAAGAAAACGGGACACTTGCTTACAACAAAAGAAGTCAATAGCAACCGTAACCTGCCAAGCCTTCCTACCATACTCAAGTGCTTTGAGACTACACACATACAAGATGTTTGGAATGCATTAGGATTGCATGAGAATGCAGCAGCAAAGGCGATGCAATTCAGCCCCAAAATGTAAGGTTCAAGTTGCATCAATGAGAGGTCTGAAACGTATGGATTCGGACTTCTCCCTTATACATCGGGAAGGAATGGTGAAATTGGACAAATGTGTTTTTTTTAATGATCGGCAGAACTGGGAACGGTATGGATACTACGTCCGTACAAAGTTGAACCGTGAGAACCCTACGGTGGCTAACTATTTTACCTCTGGGCTCCTGCATAGCAGAGGAAAGCCTAATCTTCAAATCAGAGAGCCTATTGATCCATTTATGGCAGAGGCGATTCTGCATGAACTGGTTGAGCTGATGGACCAAGGGGTGGAGATCAATCCAGGACAGCGAATTAAAGATATTCTTCCAGGACTTGTTTTGGAAATATCTGAAGCATCTGATGAATCAGATATGCTGACAATCTCCTTAAGCCAAGCCAGCTTGGCCGATTGATGGCTCAAGCTGGGATGTGACTTAATTGACACCCATAAGGATGTCGTAAACGGCCTCGGAAATCAAGCCGTTTATCAGCAGGAACTCTGCAACTTCACTTGCGAAAACGACGGGATCATTTGAGCGGTTGGCTATTGCTACGATTTCGTCAAGAACAGCAAGATTTTTACTTTGAAAATCATCCGTCCTCATGGCAGCACCTCCTTTTCAGCATGTATTGATTATAACAATTTGGTTCGTTTCAGCATATGGGAGTTTGAAGGCGTTTGAGGACATTCACATAAAATTTTTAATGGAGGTATCAGATGTGAATGGCAAATACAAAGATAAACAAATAAATCTGCCTGTAAAATACATGTTGGATCAAATTATTGAGTCTAATCTTTACCAGGATTTGGTGTACAAAGCAACGCAAAATATTGTGAAACGTCTGCGAACGAGAAACGTGTTTGTGGGAGAGAAGCATGAACAGCTCATCGGAGACTTATGTAGAGTGGTGATGAACAACTGGAAAGATGAACATTGTATTGTTGTTCATCCTGGCGAATGTGGTTTTGGCAAAACTACCGCAATGATTGAAATAGTTAAAGTGATTGCAGATGCCTCCCCAGAAGTTGGAATTGTGATTGCCGTCGAGCGGATTTCGGATATGAAGCGAGTGGAACAGGAGCTGGAGGGGAGAGCGATCTCATTTTTCAGCTTCTATGCAGACTCATGCCTGCAGGGATTGCCAGAATATAATCGTCATGCATGTAGTGAATGCAAATATTTTTGCGAGAAGAAGCGAGCAAGGAAAGAACATTCCAAATACCAGGTACTGCTTGTTAGCCATGAGCACCTGCTGATGCGAGCGTTGTATGGAGATGGTTTTGGGGAACTTGCATACTTTACGGATGGAAATGGAGTCAGGCAAAAGCGTTCGTTATTGCTGATCGACGAAAAGCCGCAGATTTCCTTGAACCAAAACCTGTCTGAAAAGGAGCTTTATACGCTTCGGCAATTTTTGATGAAGATAGGTCCAGAATCACCTCTTTACGGAGAGGCAAAACAAATCGAGCGATATATTTATGAGGCTAATTTTGCTGTCGGCGATTTGAAGGATGATTACAAGATTATAGATTCTTTCGACCCATCGTTTCAACTGTCAGACGAGATGAAAAAATACTACTTTCAAACATACGATGGTGATGACTTCGCAGTTCTGGGGTTATTGGCCAGCTTTATCAGAAAGGGCGGTGTTGTACAATACAAGGAATTTAGTTCCAGATGGCATGGACCAGGAAAGATATTTACAGCCGACATCTTACATCCTGATTTTGACATGAAAACGGTCATATTTGATGCCACAGCGGGAATTGATCTGGATTACCAGGATGAACGATATCGGATACTGGATGTTCCGAGAATCCGAAGTTTCTCAAACCTTGCATTTTATAACTGCCCAGATGCTAACTTAAGCCGATCAAAACTTGCAAGCAAAAAGAATCAAATTGATCCAGAGACCTTGATCAAAGATATCATCAATGATAATCACGGTGAAATGCTTATTTTGACTTATAAAGGTCAAGAAGGAAGGTTCCGTGCCATTTTGGAAGACAAAAGATTTAATGCAGATATAAAACTTCATGTTGACCATTATGGCAATATTAAAGGCAAATATCTATATGCTAATGCGGATCAAATTCTGCTGTACGGGCTTAATCATAAATCGGATGTCTATTATGTGGCAAAGGCATTATCACATGGCATTCGGGTTGATTTTGTCAAAGCACCTCCCACAAAGAAATACGGGAGAGTATATCAGCATCAAGGACTTCAGGCAATTTTTGAAAGTGAGATGGCTACTGACTTAATCCAGGGTATTATGCGTATAAAACTGCGACGGAATACAATGGAGCCCGCCAAGGTATACAGCTTCATCCAGTATCGGCGAGTGATGATTATTCTACAGGAATATTTCAGTGAGTGTACAAAAGTGGAGTGGTATCCATTGTCATTCTGTATGAAATATATGGGCAACGGAAAGAACAGAGAAAAACGGATCTGTGAACTGGTGACGTATTTGGAGAGGACTTTTCAAATAGCGGAAATTGGAACATGTATTTCCAAAGAGCAAATATTTCAAGCGTTGAAGTACAAAGACCAGGATACGCTCGGAGCCGACTTGAAGAATGAATTTGTGCTTTCAGTTCTCAAACGACTTGGCGTGTCCGTCGGGCATCGCAAGCTTATAAAAAATGAAAGGGGTTGGTCACATGACAAAGATAACACAAATCAAAAACAAGTATGTTGAAGCATACCAAGCCATTGGAATGTCGCTGGAGGAGGCTGTGAGCGGAGCAATACAGAACCTCAAAAAGTTGGATCATCGAAAGAACTACACCATTATGCATGACTGTAATCGGGAAAGCTGTATCGATGTACCTATTGTAGTTCATGGAGTCGAACAGTATGCAGTAGGAGGCATTGATGAGACCGATGTTATTAATTTTGCATTGCAGCTATATCTGCCGATTGCACGTTTGGACCGATTTAAGCGGCTTTTGAAAGATAAACTGTCGGAAAAGGTATTCTTCGATATGCTTGAGCAGCTCGGCATAGAAGTTGCGGACCAGGAAACTGACGAGGAGAAGGGGCGGGTGTATGCCTACACCAACTGTCCTTTATGTGGAGCCAGACGGTTTTACTTCTCTTGGGATCAGGTGCGACAAAACATATTTGCGGGATGTTATGATCCAGTCTGTAAGATGCACTATGTTATGGATATTATCACATTTGTTCAAAAGAATGATGGTGTAGGATACAAGGAGGCAGTTTTATCTCTTACTGATATACTACAGCAGATAACTGGAGAAACGAAGGAAAATGAATCCAGCATAATTACAACTATTCCGCTGGAGTACTGTGAAATCAAAAAAGAAGCCAAATTCTGCATCGTGGTTACAGTAAAGGCGGATTTACTTACAGTCTGCCAATTCATGCAGTCTGAAAGCATAATTTTGATTGAACAACATCAGATGCCGTTTCTGAAAGATATTATTGCATCGATTGTTCCTTCCGAGCAAATTTTGATACTTCTGTGCGAAACTTCTCAATGTGTACGGTATGAGTTGGATGCTCACCGAACTTGGAATGGTGATAGGGAAGTGATAGTGAAAGGACTTCCTGAAGAGCGGCATGTGAAGCGATTGTTGGGGCTTACCGCAGTCAAACTGCTGGCTAATGAATTCAGCATTCGGAAGTAATCCCTCCGTGCAGAAAAATATTTGACATTGGAGAGAGTCATTAGATATGCTTTATTCATCCAAGATAATCTTACAAGATGAACTGGAGCTATTGATCATCATAATAAAAATCCTTTGTCAACAAGGGGTGTCTTCCCATACCCCTTGAATTTTTTAATATAATGCTGGAATGCCAGCTTTATATAGATCCTTCTTCTTCTGTAAGATCTGACGTGCAAGCCTATCAAGGCTTGTACTACATATTTGCCATGTTCCCGAGATGGAGCATGGTTTTTTTATGCCCATTTATAGGAGTTTGCTGAAATGCGTTTTTAAAAACGTAAGTAATTTAGGAATGAAATGTGATAGATTGTCAATTCTGCTGTGTTAATAGTAGTGAGGAATGTTTGTATGGAAAATATTGCAACATTCAGATTAAGATGAATTAAAATAAATTAATTCAAATTACGACAAACTAATATAAATTAATCTTTTCGTTCAATCTACTTAAAAAGGCTACAAATGACCCAAATTGGTATGGGACTTGGTGGGCATTTCTTCGATTAGGTTTTTAAAAACGCAACAGTCTTATAGATAGCTTTTGTTGAGAAATGAGAAAGACCGCAGAAAAGAGAGCTTACCTGCGGTCACGGTGCTAAAAACGTATTTATTTATCTCGTATTACGGATAATTCGTGATAACTGGGCATAATTAAGGATTGCTATTTCATCTGTCAACACTTCATAATCTATAGGCTGTTAAATCCTGTCCGCTGCAAGTTCTACTACTTTTTGCAGTGGGAGCCCCATAAAGAAGGGCACCTTTCGTGTAATCGTGCGAATTCCAGATTTGATTGGATAGCGGAGCGTTAAACTATCCAAGAACCCGCAACGGGTGCGATATAGATGATATATGCGATTATTACCTGTCCATACTATTTTGGTGTCGATTACTTCTGTTTTCATTGGAAAACCTCCTTGCTGGGTGTCTTACCCATAGATATTATTTTGATATTTGAGACTCAAAGCGGTTATATGTTGCCCAGTCAAATGGGCCAATCTTCATTATTAAGTAACGGTACTTGAGATAGTAGGCTTCCAGTGTAGGGGCGGTTGGATAGAGGCTGAAACGCAGCTCTGGTTCTGGCGATTCAATCAGAAATCCTAACAGGTATTGTAATTTTGCACGCAGTATTTTTGCTGTATCTGCCAACTTTTCTGTATCCGAGTCAAGTCCGCCGATAACATTGTAGTAGTTGTCTATAGGCAGTAAGACATATTTGCCCATTCGGGTAATGGCTCGATAATTCACTGCTTCATCCTGTTCATCCATCAGTACGATTCGGACGGCTTCCAGGCACCTGTTATAATATGCTGCAGTTTCAGGAGTTTCGCTGGGTACAAGCTGGATCATAGTTTCACCTCCAAAGGTAAGTTGTTATGCTATTAGCATACAATAAAAATTATCCTTCAGCAACAAAAAGTTTGACTGTTTATTTGAATGTAGATTATTATATAAACAATGATTATCAGAATCGAGGTGAAAAAATGGATAAGCAGAAGGTTTGGTTTGCTCTTTCGGAGTGCGTATATGATGGGATGAAAGCATATTATTCGGTCGGGAAGAATATGCCCAAAGTACGAGGAAAATTCATCATGTATGTAATGCATAATTTTTCACCTGATGAAATAATGCCAGACTATACTTATCAACATGCCAGAAGAAAAATGATTTGCGTAAAATTACGAGACTCTGATATTACGTTCATTGAGAGGCTTGAAAAAAAGTATGGTCGGAGTACCAGCTCTTTAGCAAGAGATTTGCTATATACATTTCTAAAAGAGAAGCAGATTATCAAATAACTTCTGTCGGTATGGAGTGATATTAGCGGACTCCGCCAGTCTGGATGGATAAGCAGAACAAAGTATAAGCTTAAGCCATATCTAAATCTATACGCTCAAGAAAATTGTGAAGTTGTATGCTTAAGCCATATCTTAATGTCAGCATAAAAAATATTTGTTGAACTCCCGCATTTCTTATATATATAAAGAGAACTCGGGAGTTTGTGACCGTAAAGGGATTGTACAGATATGCTTTATCTTCCCATTAGGGTTGATTGAAGTGAACAGCGGTTTTATTCAATATGCTGGGCTTGGGATATGCTTCAGATATGGCTCGGATATGCTTAAGCATATAGGAGTTGTCCAATGGATATTTGAATATTTGTTATTCTAATCAGTTGGATATGTATCTTTGTCTTGGCTACTGACTGGGCACAAAGTAAGCTGATGGCATACGAAATTATATTGCTATTGGCTTTTAAATATTGTAATATAATACCATGATGTGAATGGCGACAAGATTGCCATCAAATTGAATATGGATTTTTAGTAAATCTGTCGAAAGGCAGAGACACAAAGCTACGAGTCTAAAGCATGATGCTATGACAGTCGGGTTGCAGATTGATTGCGAAAGCTGTGGCATAGTTGCTGCGGCTTTTTATTCGTGTAAAGGAGGGAAGGCTGAAACCTCTTAAAACATTATTTCAAAGAAGTGCTATTTATAAAATAATAGGTAGTGTAAAGTATCCTATGAAAAATCAGAGTTAAAAAAATATGCTCCGGTGAACCTTGAAAATTGCAGATACGTTCAGTAAATATCTTAGTTTATAGGGATGCATACAGTCAGATTATAGTTTATATAATTGCAGCACAAAACCTTGAGGGCTCTGCCCTCAAACTCCCGAGGTTTATTTGCTTAAGGCTTACCGGTAAAAAGGAAAACGGCAGACTCATAGTCCACCGCTTCACCGTATAAGCTGCAGCAAGCTTTGGGTCGCTCCTCAGCGTTGCCCTAATTATGCTACAGTAAAGTTATGGACAAAATCATGTTATATTATTCCACCTGAACAGCGGAGACTACGGATGTTTGTTGTTTAAGAATTACCTGTTGTCCAAGGTAAATAAGAAGTTGCCACTTGCCAGGCATGTTATCTGCGCCTTCCAGAAGCTCCACCTGATTGAGCGGCTTCTTACCACAGGATTTCTCATGGGGGCGTAGGAAATTGTAGTAGGCAACCCAAAGAGTGGTGCTGTATACAGCGCCATCGTCAGCCTTGTAGCCACAAGTGACACGGTAGGATTCCTTAAAGGTGCGATTCAGGCGTTCAATGATCTGCTTGAATGGGCGGTGTTCCTTGGAAACCTCATCGTCATTGGTAAGCCCTATGACCTGGGTGACGGACACGTCCCAGTCCTTTTCGATCTTGAACTGCTGTGCGGCTAAAGGATAGGCGCTGTAGCCATCGGCTATAAATTTCAAAGCCTTGCCTGGAAACTCTTTGAACTTCTCAAAGGCCATGCGCATGGCAAGGATGCAGGGACCGGCATCACGGGACATCGACACCCAGTAGCCAAGTATGGAGCGTGATACTTTATCCATGATAAGCCATATGTAGGCTTTTGTGCCTCGGATTTTGATATAGGTTTCGTCAGCAGCCAGTTCGTTTGAAGGTTTGTAGTCATATGAGTCCACAAAAGGCTTTATGATAACGGCAGCAGTTTTAGCATAGGAGTTAACCATGGTATGGGATATCTCAATGTTGTGTATATCCTTTAAGGCCTGTACGGTCTGGCGAAGGGATAGCTTTAAGTTTACTCGATATGTTAGGCACAACCCCATGATATAGGCGCTGTTCTTCTTATACTTGAAGGAAGTTGCCCACTTAGGGAGCTGGCTCAAGTCCATGTCGAAGAAGTTGACAGAGAACTCCCGATAGAGGTAGTGGAGCTTGTACTTCCAGTAGTCAGATGGCGGAGTATCCTTGGGTATCTTCTTGGTGTTTCGCTTGTAATATGAGCAGTTGCTATTGATGCATTTGTGGACACGGAAATGCTTACGATTCTTGACCGGTTGGAGAGCATGACCACAGTAGGGACACTGGAGTTTTAATGGGGAAACGACCCTTTTGCCATTGACGAATGTCTGACCGCAAACCTTGCATTTTAACTGACCACGACCGCCGTTGTTGTCGTAGATGTATTCATGCGGAGCTCCGCAGAGAGGGCAAATGGTATCACTTGGAACACTATGGGGTTTACCCTTTTGGGGTTTCACAGGCTTTGTGGCCTTTCCATAGCGAAGACGATAGTACTCATTCCAGAGCTGCCAGTCCTGCTTGGCAAAGGGTATAATGATGGGGAGCTTGTCAGTTAGAAACTTCTGATACTTTGGGCTATGAAGTTCATCGTGTGCCCATTGCCTTAGCGGAATGTATCTTGCAATAAAAAGAATTAGCCAGCAAATTTGTTTGTACTGGTATTGAATAATTAACAGCAATTGGTATATAATTGTAACCATAAACAATGACTTCCTTTCATGAGTTTTTGTACCATAATTGTTGGTGGTAATTCAATTATTGACAAAAAATCAGGGGGTCATTGTTTTTTTTGAAAAAAAGATGGTGTATCCCTTGAAAATACAAGGTTTAATAAAAAAAACGGGGTGTAAATCTTTACACTACCAAATAATAACGGAGTGTGTATTTATGAAAAAGAAAATTACGAGAAAGATTCTGGCCATATTTATGGTCTTTACGATGATGTTTTCGGCTGCTAATATTACGGTTGCCAGTGCAGCAGATGAACAGATGACTCTAAAGTATACCGATTGGTTCTTCAATGAGGATTTTACAAAAGTCAATATTGCTGGGAAATGGTATCCGAACTATATAACAATTACCCGTGAGGATGAAAGTATTTACAATACTGGAGAAACTAATGGCAATTTGCGGCTCTCAAGTACATGGACTGATTATTTAACGACACCATTTCTGCAAAAGAAGTATACAGTAGATGAATACTATGAGAGAGAGAAGGCTGACATGGGCAAATTTGAATTTGGTTCGGCTGCTTTTTTCTATCCTAAAAAGGAAGTTATTTATCTCAATTGGATGCCATGGCAAGATTGTATTTATAAGGACCATTACATACAGGCTATGAAGGATAACGGAAAGCAAGAATACCTTAATGTAATTGGTGAAGATAAGAACTATAACGGATTATCTGCAGGAATCTTTGAGGATAAATTGAGCTTTGAGGATGCCAAAGCCAAATATAACATTGATAGAATGCCTGTTTATGTATTCAAAAGCTTCTTGCTTAAAAATTATCAAGAATATTATAAGCTAACAGATGGTGAAAAGATTGAGTTTAAAAATACCGAAGACAAGTTTGCTTCTTTAGATGATCTTAAAAAATACATTAATGAAAAATCGAAAGTTACAGTTACTTTGCAACTTCAAAGCAAGCAAATGGTAATTAACCAAGCGGGAATATCTTCAAATGTGATACTGGATACAGCTCCAGTAGCTCCAAAGGGTACAACTCTGGTTCCTGTCAGAGCTATTACCGAGGCCTTTGGCTCTACAGTGGAGTGGAACGGTACTACCCAGGAAGTGCTTATCACAAAAGACAATACCACCATTAAACTTAAGATTGGCTCTAAAACAGCCTATGTTAACGGGAAAGCTGTGGAAATGCTGGAAGCAGCACAGACCATCAATGGAAGAACCATGGTTCCTCTGCGGTTTGTTAGTGAAAACATGGGGTATTCGGTACAGTGGAACGCAGAATCCCAAGAAATAGTTATAAATAACAAATAATAAGGAGACACACATGATTAATAATGGGATAGCTGAAACTTCAATTGTAGAAAACAAGAAAAAACGCAGCATGGGAAAGTTTATCATTGGGACTGCTCTGGTATTAATAATTATTGCTTTGGGATTCCTTTTCTTTACTGGTAAAGCTTTTATGTTCATTGCAGATGGATATTCTAAAGCACATAAGTTTCCAGAGTCAGTACTTTATTATGAGAAAGCTGCCAGCTTGGGCAATAGTAAGGCACAGACAAGATTAGGTATGCTTTACGAACTTGGTGCAGGTGTCGATGTTGACATTGAGAAAACACTTAAATTTTATACTGAAGCAGCAAATAAAGGCGATGCAGAAGCACAAAATAGACTCGGAGATATTTACGATGGTTACGAAGGATATCCAGTTGATTATAAAAAAGCATTCCAACTGTTCTCAAAGGCTGCAGATAGAAATTATCCTGATGCGATAATGAATCTTGGTTGGATGTATTTAAATGGATATTCGGTTGACTTGGATTACAATAAAGCAAAAGAATTATTTGAGCAGGCTGCGAAAAAGGGAAGTGCTGCGGCATATTGTCAGTTAGGGGATATGTATCTTGAGGGCAGAGGAGTTCAAATTGACTTAAAGAAATATCGAGAATATTATTCGGAAGCAATTAAAATATATGAAAAACAAGTTTCGGACGGTGATGTAGAAGCAGAAATAAATTTATCAAATATTTATTTGGGGGGCAATGGTGTTGATATTGACAATGCGAAAGCTAAAGGATATTTTGATGAATTAATGAAAATGGGAATTCCTGCTGGGTACAAAGGGCTGGCATTTTACAATTACCAAGGTAGAGGCGGTAATGTTGATCTCCAAAAAGCAGTAGAATTGTATACTGCTGCTGCAGACAAGGGAGACAGTGAAGCACAATATAGTATGGCAAATGTACTTTTTGATGGAAAGGGTATTGAAAAAGACATTAATAAAGCGATTGATTTCTATAAAAAGGCAGCTGATAATTATAATGTTTTAGCATGTAAAAAGTTGGCGGCTATCTATTTGAAGGGTGAAGGTGTGGTGAAAGATTCAACCCTGGCGGAGAAGTATGAAAAGCAAGTTGTTGATTTTTATACGAGGTCAGCAGAGCAGGGGAACGCAGATTCAATGTATCAGTTGGGTATTTTTTATGGCACAAAAGAAAATTTACTCTATGATTCAAAAAAATCAGCGGAATACTACAAGAAATATACTGAACAATGTAATATGCAGATACAGAAAGGATCTGTTGAAGCAATAAACAAGATGGCAGTTATTTATGATAAAGGCTTGGGTACTACGGCTGATATACAAAAAGCTGTAGTTTATTATAAACAAGCAGCAGATAAAGGACATTATATTGCATCGAAAAACCTTGCGTATAAATATACGGATGCTGGCAGCAAATTCTATAATCCTACTTTGGGTTTCAAGTTAATGAAGTATGCGGCAGAGTGTGGGAATGCCGATGCAATGAATAGATTTGGTGTATTGAATTACAAAGGAGAAGGAACAGAAAGTAATACTGCTGAATTTATTAAGTGGATAAGTAAAGCTACGGATGCAAGTGACGCAAATGCTTTATATAATCTCGGACAGGCATATTATTATGGCGTAGGAGTTGAGAAGGATGTTATAAAGTCGAGTAATCTTCTTGAGCGGGCTGCAAATTTCGGAAATAAAGATGCTGAAAAATTATATTCTGATATGAAAAACAAAGGAGAAATATAATTTAGCTATTGAATATGCTGTAAGCATATAAAATAAAGACGCTAATGGCAGATTTATCATTCACTGATATCCATATAAAGTAAGGATGATGCTATTTGCATCACTTTTTATGAAGAAAGAGTGGATATAAAGTGAATGAAAAGGTGCTGGATTTACCAGGAATAGGAATACGAATTAGGACAGCAAGAGAAAAAATTGGATTGACCCGTGAACAGTTTGCCGAAGCTGTGGACTTGAGTGCTCTGTATATCGGCCAAATTGAACGTGGACAGAGAACGATGAGTTTAAATACGTTTGTTCGCATTCTGGAGTGTTTGCATGTAGATCCAAATGTGATTATTTATGGAGAACAAGAGGAGCAAAAGCTTGATAAAAGCGTGGTTCAAGCGTTGCTTGAAAAATGTAATGAGCGGGAAATGAAATTGGCAGAAGAAATGCTGAAACTTATTTTAACCTATGTTAAATGAAAAAATCTCGATGCTTGGCGATTAAGGCATCGGGATTTTTTGTTTTATTGGAGCTGCTGCATTGGTGACGGTAAGGTTGTCTGTTAATTTAAGTACTGGATGAATATAGCGAAGGATGCGGACTCCTACGGTTGAATGGTTAACAGGAATATTAATGAGAGCATAAGCTTAATCATATGCTAAAGCCATATCAATAGCCATATACTCAAGCAACGGATTTATCCTTAAGCCATAACTTTATCACAGCATAATGGATATTTGTGGAACTCCCGAATTCTCTTTATATATATAAGAAATGCGGGAGTTTGGAACAGTAATGGGATTACTCCAGATATGCTGAAGCATCGTCCTTTTATGGGATGAATGGGCAAGCTACGGTCACATCATTTATGCTGGGCTTAAGGATATGCTTGAGATAAGGCTTAAGATATGGCTAAAGTTAAAGCTTAAGCATACCAGCGTAGTCCGTATGTTTATTCCTCAACAGTCAGATAGAATGTTTCTGCAAATGCAGCAAGAATCAAGAAAACAGAAACAAGCTGAAAGTGCGTCTTATAATAACTTTTCCACTGCCGCTATCTTGTCAGCCCGAGGGGTATGCACATAGAAGCGTGTGGTGGTTTCTACCGAGCTATGCCCAGCCAGCCTTGATACTGTCGGCAGTGGAACGCCTTCCTGGATAAGCCTGGTGCAAAAAGTATGTCGGATAACATGGCTGCTGATTCTATCAATTCCTGCATCGGCACAATACTTTTTGAGAATTTTGTCGACAGCTTCTCTGCCAAGCGGACCACGCTGCCCGATGAAAATATTGTCAGAGGATGAAACTCGTATTTTCAGGTATTCATCCAATGCCGAACGAGCCTGGGCGTTGAGCGGGCATTCTCTATATTTACTGCCTTTTCCTTGGCGGATGATGACGTAGCTATAATTGATATTGCCATTCCGTTCCGTCAAGTGGACATCCTCGAGGGAAAGCGAAACAAGTTCGCTTACTCTTACGCCGATATTATAAAGCAATTCATAGATGGCGATATCTCGCTTGTTTCCCTTTGCATAGATGGCACGTTTGAGTTTGTTTTGCTCTGTGCGTTCCAGGGTCTTTATTTCTCGGTCAGAAGGGTCGGCGAGAAGAAGCCCAGCGATAGGTATATCCTTGCTCAACCCTTTTTCAACCAAGAACTGGTTGAAGCTTTTTAACGCTGCCATTTTCCTGTTAATAGTGGCTGGCTTCCTTCTCAAAATATTTAACAAGAAGCCACGGAACTCCCGAGCATCCTGCTCCAGGACTTGACAATCAAATTTCTTGCCGTATGTAATTGCGAACCATTCTACAAATTCATGCACGTCCGAGACAAAACTGCTGATGGTGTTTGGACTTTTCTGTGCCGTCTTCAGGTGGTTTTCATATTCGGTTATCCAATTCAATTCGATTTCCCCTTTCTACGTAATAGGAATGATTAAGCATACTGGCCTTATAATCTGGCTTCATAAATTTACATTATGTCGCCAGTTGACGATTTCCCGAAACGAAAGCATGCGGTTTTCCGTGCTTCAAAATAAAAATAAGATTCAGATATCTGGTCACATAAGTATTCAAGGCTGTTTTTCAGAGTCATCAGTTATAAATGTTAACTCCAAAAGTCTATGTAGATCGTGGAGCATATCTGCGGCAGTGGTAGCATGGTAATCAAACACACGCTTGTTGAGCACAGACGTTTCCTCTTTCATTGAATGAATATCGTTGAAATAGATAATCAGGTCACTCAACATTTTTAACAGGAGCTGGAATTCTGCTTCTGTAACCTTTTCATTTTTGATTAAGCCTATAGCACCAGATAGAGTTTCAAAAAGGTAGAAAAACTTACTGGTATCGCCGATGGTGGATTCTTCAAATTCTTTTAGAAAAACATTTTGGATATTAGCTGTATCGACAAGCTTGGGATCTCGTATGTTTGTCCGCCCCATTAAATAATCAAGAGACACATTAAATAGCTCTGCCGCTTTGCATAGGGTTGCAATGGATGGCTCTGCACGATTTTTTTCATATTTAACCCAGGCCGCATCCGAAACACCAACAAGTTTTCCTATTGCACGCATTGTCAATTTTTTCTCATTTCTCAACATAGCTAAACGTTCACCAATCATAGTCTCACTCCTCTGATAAGAGTATATCATATAACTGCTAAAAAGTAAGCAAAAATAGTAACAAGTAAAACTTGCATTGTGGTAAAAATAGATGTTACAATAAAGTCATCTAAAAAGTAAGCGAAGGGGTGTGATGACCATGAATATCTACAAAAGTCTTGATTATCTCTATGACGGTGAACGGATATCGGTAGAGCGGGCAAGACGTGGAATCAGCATGAGACAACTTGCTGAACAGGCAAAGTTGGATGTTAAGACAATAGCCAGGATTGAGCAAAATCAAGTCCGACCAAGACCACAGACCGTAGGTAGAATTGCCGCAGTGCTTGGAATGGACATAATAGATTTTATAATTTATACATGTTCGAGAAATGAGAACACATCAAATCAGGATGAACGGATGGAGGGATAAGCGATGGGAAATGCATCTAAACGGATAGAAGATCTATTGCCTCGGGATGAAATAGATAGAATTATCGAAGAACTGACGATTGAGGAGATCGTTTTGACCGCATATGATGGATGGATATATGGGGCGAAGACTGGGTATGCGGAACTTAATTTAAAGACAGGGGAACTTGAGACAGGTAGCCTTGATACGGGTGGGTTTTATGCATCGGACGATTATGTATATGTTGTTCTGTATAAGATTGACAGTACAACTGATGTTGTCACTGAAGATAAAGCAGACGAATTTGATGATTATGTCCTTGAAGAGATGTTTGACTGGGTTGAACTTGATAAACAAAAGATAGAGAACGAGCTCGATTACATTTATCAATATTATAACTCATACCACTGACAACTACCGAAGAAATCATCAAGGCAATGGGATTTATCCCAAATAAAAGATTCAGCAAGATAAAACAACAAACAATATATCATGGACGGTCCATTCCATAGGAGCCGTCTCAAAGGGGGAATGTATGGATGGTGAAAAAGTATAACAAACAAGGATTCGTTGATTATGACGAATTGTTCGATAAACTGCTCGCTATGAGTATCGATCCAATATTTCGGACTGCTTTTGCAGGCTGGAGATACGGGGAGAAGACGGGTGTAGCTCTTTTAGATCTGCGAACTGGAGAGTTGCTTTCAAAAAGTGTGAGCATTGGCAGTGAAAGGGAGTGTGCAGCTGCACATGAAATCGTCGTGTACAGTATATCAGCTGATACAAACGTTCTGGACTGGGATTTTGTGCTTGACCAATACGACATGCTGATAGGAGGACTAATCACAGCAGAACAGTATGCTGAAATCAGAAAGGGTAACGATGAGAGCATCATTCAAGAAGTAAGAGAAAAATATCTACTGAAGAAAAATCAATCCTTTGAAGAACTTGCGATTCAGGGTTTTATGGAACATCAAGAACTTGAATGGTTCTTTATCCATGAGCAACTCCGTGACAAATACCGAGGATAATGGCAACGAGTGGGGTTGAGCTATATGCTTAACCCCTTCAGTGCCTTCGGGGGTGAAAAATGTGGGCAGATATAACTCCGAATGGACGGAGGACAAATATCAAAGATTTATAAATGAAGGAAGAGGGCAGGGAACTGGTGCAGAGTATAAACCATGGCTGACGATAAACGACTATCCGAGCATGGGAAGGGTCAGTCGGATTCTTGGTTGGAAAACAGGAAGAGTGCATCATCTTTTTACGGATCTACAGGCCCGATACTTTTACCTGCTGGAATGGGCAGATCAAGTGATGGACATTCGGGAATGCTTTCCGCTACTAAATGCTGATGAGGTTATACAGAACAAGGCAGGGCTGGACTTCCAGTGCTTCTGTGATAAAAAGACAGGCACACCCTATGTACTGCAGACGACATTTCTTATAACCCTTCGTACCATAAATGGAAAAGAGCAAATCATTGCTCGGACTGTTAAGGCACAATCGGAACTGGAAAAACGGCTTACTCTTGAAAGCTTGGAAATTCAGAGAAGATACTGGGATGCTAAAGGAATAGACTGGGGTGTGATTACCAACAAGGACATTCCTGTATCTGCAGCCAAGAACATTGAATGGCTCCATTCCTCCAAGAACCTCGAGGACAGAGGCTTGGATACGGATGCTGCCGAACAGATAGGGGCACTGCTTCAGGAAGAGATATATCAAAATCCAATGCAATTGAGAAAAGTGCTCCAAGATTTTGAAAAAGAGAATCTGCTGGAAGCTGGCACAGCTTTGGCGGTTTTTAAGTATTTGCTGGCAAACAAAAGATTAAAGATAAACATTACAGAGGCTATCAATCTTAATCTGCCAGCCAATCACATTATTCTTGGTATAGCAGACAGTTCCCAAAGGAAGGTGATGAAATGTTTATAACTGTGAATATGCTGCTCATCTGGAAAGCAACGGAAAATCCAATGACAGAAAGGATTCTTTGGTTCTCAAAGTACGAAAATAGAGCCTTTGCTATAAATACGGATACCCAGGAAATGCCTTATGTCAGGCGTTGGTCGGATTTAGTGACTGCTCTGGAAGAAGGGAGAGCAGAAGAACTCTCAAATGACCCTTATATAAGGATAGTACATGATAGCCAGTTGACCGAGAAAGAGAGAGCAGGAAGGCAAAAGGCCTGGGATACTATCCAGGGGATCGTGATGCAAGAACCTGAAATCTATATGCCCAAGGAACGCAGCCGTCTGGTCAAGGAGGCAGCGAATAGGAATGGCGTGAGTGAAAAATCCATATACCACTATCTTAAGCGATACTGGGTCCGAGGGCAAAATCCTAATGCCTTACTCCCAGATCTGTATCTATGCGGAAAAAAGGGGGTGGATAAAAATGTATCATCGCTCAAGCGTGGTAGACCTCGTGAACAGAAGAACGGAACAGGAATCAATGTTACGGACGATATTAAACAGATCTTTCGGGTGGCTATTAAAAAATATTATTATACAACAGCCCAGCATTCTTTGAAGATGGCATATAATCTGATGCTTAAGGACTTTTTTGCCGAAAGCTATAAATACATCGACGATGTGAAAGTGCCGATTCTCAAGCCGAAGGAAGAGCTACCATCATATAAGCAATTTTTGTACTGGCACAACAAAGAGAAGGATATCCGAAATGAGATTACATACAGAATTAGTGCCAAACGATATGCTCAACAATTTCGTCCCATAATTGGAAATTCAACGAGTGAGGCAATCGGTCCAGGCAGCATCTACCAATTTGACAGTACAGTGGCGGATGTTTATCTTGTTAGCTCCATGAACCGTAATTGGATTGTGGGTAGGCCCTGCGTTTACGTAGCAATAGATGTTTTTTCCCGTATGATTGTCGGTATCTACTGCGGATTCGAGTCGGGCAGTTGGCTGGGAGCAATGAATGCCTTGGCTAACAGCACCGCAGATAAAGTTGCCTATTGTGCAGAGTATGGAATCACTATTAATAATGAAGATTGGGATACGGCATACTTACCCGAAGCTATTCTGGCCGACCGTGGGGAGATGGAAGGTAAGAATGCCGAGAATTTGGTGGATGGTCTTGGCATAAAAATTATGAACACTCCGCCGTATCGTGCCGATTGGAAGAGCATTGTCGAACAAAATTTCCGCCTGACTAACCTGGCGGCCAAGCCATTCTTGCCTGGAGCAGTCCAAAACGGAACAAATTTTCGGGAACGAGGCAGCCGAGATTATAGGCTGGATGCGAAGCTTGATATTCATCAATTTACCCAGATTATGATACGCTGCGTACTCTACCATAACAACCAGCATCACTTATCCCAGTATCATAAAGATGTTGGCATGATTCAGGATGGCATTCCAATGATCCCAAGAGAGATTTGGAATTGGGGTGTTGTAAATCGGGCAGGCAAGCTACGATCAGCCAATGAGGATGTTGTTAAGCTACATCTGATGCCGACGGACGAAGCGACAGTGACGGCCAGAGGGATACGCTTCCAGGGGGTTTTCTATTCATCATCAATTTGCCTGAAAGATAGGATGTTTGAAAAGGCAAGGCAGAAGACATGGAAAATCCAAGTGGCATATGATCCTCGGAATATGGATTACATCTACATCAAGAATCAAGATGGAACTGCGTATGATAAATGCACCATGCTGGAATATCAGACGGCATTCAAACACCGAGCTCTTGAAGAAATCCAATATTATTTTGAGGAGGAAAAACAGAAGAAGGACAAGATTGAGCGTCAGGAGACCCAAGGAAAGGTAGAATTGATATCCCAGATTCAGGATATTGTTAAGAAGGCTGATAGTCTTCACCAGGCGGAGTCTGAAACGAATGAGAGTAAAACAGCCAGACTGAAAGGCATTCGAGATAACAAAAGCCTTGAAAAGGCAGAAGGTCGGGAGCGTGAAGGTTTTGAACTCGGAAAGCAATCTGAAGAAACCCTTGGAACTGTAATTCAGATGCAGAATGAGGCGGAATCAAATGTAGAAGCCAGTCAGTATGATTTACTTGTTCAGCTACAGCAGGAGGCGATGAAAAGAGTTTATGAGTGAGATGATTATGATTCCCAATGGCACAGCTGCGATGATGGCCGAGTATTCACCGCAGGTCATTCACGAATATGCACACAATCCATACACGGAGGCCTTGCCTCCAATCATGCCGCCGCAAGAGATTGCCAGGCGGCTTTCTGCATATCCTCCATACAATCCAGAAGAACGGAAACAGGAAAGTCATTACCGTGTTCATTTTGTCCGTCGATTATTCCAGGTTTTTCAGCCGTTGCCATTCCATCTGGAACTGGAGTCTCGGATATCTATGGCAATGCGGGAGGGTTATGCTGCTCGGAATCCGCTGCGGCCCCAGTTTGCAAAGGCAATACGAGAGGGTTATCAAGTGATTCAGTCGGATAACTGGGAGACTGGATATTCGGGTTGCTATCGGACCACAACACTTGGCTTTAGCCTGATTGGGGTGTCTGGCATCGGGAAGTCAACAGCACTGCATCATTCCCTGAAGCATATACCACAGGTGATACTACATAATAACTTTCACGGAACAAAATTTTCAGCCTACCAGTTGACTTACCTGAAACTTGATTGCCCGATGGATGGAAGTATCAAGGGGCTTTGTGTAGATTTTTTTATCAAAGTCGATTCCCTGCTCGGAACGGAATATTTTAAAAAATTTGGCACCAGCAGACGGAGTACCGACAGTATGGTAGCTACGATGGGACAGGTATGCCAACACCTGGGATGCGGGCTGCTCATCATCGATGAAATTCAGAATTTAAGCCTTGCCAAAAGTGGGGGTGATGAAAAGATGCTTAATTTCTTTGTCAGCCTCAACAATAACATTGGCATCCCGCTTATAACGGTGGGGACACCCAGGGTTTTGAGCATCCTGCAAGGACAACTCCGACTTGCCAGAAGAGCGGACGGTACCCAGGGGTCATTATTCTGGGAACGGATGCAACGGAATCAAGACTGGGATCTCCTTCTGGCAGGAATCTGGCCGTATCAATGGACAAAGAAAGAGATTCCGTTGACCAGCGAGTTAAGTCAAACGCTTTATGACGAGAGCCAGGGAATCATTGATCTGGCGGTAAAGTTATATGCCATGGCACAGATGCAGGCGATTTTGACTGGGCGGGAAGATATCACTCCGATGATGGTAAAGCAAGTTGCAGCTGAAAACCTCAAAATGAGCAGACCAGTCCTGGATGCTATGAAATCAGGCAGTCCTCGGAAGATGGCCAGTTTTGAGGATATCATTTCCGAAGTGGATTTTGATGAATTCGCAAAGAGGGGTAAACAACGGATTGATCTGGATGCCAAGGTCAAAGCTGTGCAGCGAAAAAAAGCGGAGAAGCAAAATCAGGAGTTGAATACCGTTCGGGAGCAGGCGATTTTGGAGGTGGCTAAACTGGATATTCCATCTGCAAAGGCACAACGTGCTGTTAATGCTGTACTCCGAGATAATCCTGGGCAAGGTTCTGTTCAAGAAGTGGTGGTGCAGTCGATACAGCGGTTGACTGGAAATAATCAAGTATCACGGCAGCCCAAAGCCAAGGAAGAAGTTGATGTAGGGGATATTCGACTGATCGTGGCTGACGGTAGAAAAAGTAAGCAGACGGCCTACGAAGCCTTGAAGGCAAATGGTGTGATTAGGACAGTCGAAACAGAGTCTTTCTGGAAGGAGGTGATCTGATACATGCTTTCATTTTTTCCAACGCCGTATCCCGATGAACTTTTGTATAGTGTTTTTGCTCGGTATCACGTCAGGGCGGGGAATAAGAGCTACAAGATGACGATGGGGGAGTTGTTCAATTCCCAGACAGCTTCAGCTATTGTGGATCTGCCATGTAATATTCGTAACCTGGTCGGTAATATGCCGCCCAAGTCACTTTATAATGCAGAAGAGTTGATTCGGGAGCATACGCTGTTTCCTTTCTACACAGCATTTCTGCCTCCCGAACGGGCAAAGCAGATTTATAATTCGATGCTTGGCTCCCGAGGTGGTGATATTTACACCAGAGCGGGCATCATGGCAAACGGGATCTCTGCAAATCGATATTTGAAGTTCTGCCCCGCTTGTGCATCGGAAGCTCTACAGCAACATGGGGAGATGTATTGGCATCGGATACACCAAGTTCCATTTTTATTATGCCCTATCCACAAAATCCAGCTTCTTGACAGTATAGTCCCATGTATAGGAATTAACAAGCATGAATATATATCGGCATCTCCAGAAAACTGTCCCAAGAGTGAGGTCAAAGACCTTAAGCCAGAAATCCAACAGCATTTAAGGACGTTGACGGACTTGTCACAATGCTTGATAGACCTGTCGTTACCGAACCGAGAACTGGAATGGTTCAAGTTTCAATATCGTGAGATTTTGAAAACAAAAGGATATGCGTCAGCGAACGGAACATTGAGGAAGAAGAAGCTATTATCAGATTTTCTGGAGTTTTATGGAGCTGAATTTCTTCAACTGCTTCAATCGCCGATCAAAATATTTGGTGATAGCAACTGGCTGACCGATATGCTGTACAGTAAGGAAAAAGCTGCCCATCCAATCAGACATCTGCTGTTCATAGGCTTTCTTGGCATATCAATGAAAGACTTGTTTTTTAGAAAGTTTGAGTATTCGCCGTTTGGCTCGGGACCATGGCCATGCCTAAACCTGGCGGCAGATCACTATCTTGAACCCATAATTGGAACGGTGAAAGTACAATACAATGCAGATAATAAGAGGCCGCTGGGCATTTTCGCCTGTGGCTGCGGATTTGTTTATACCCGTAGTGGACCAGATAAGGCCGATACGGATCGATATACGTTTGGAAGGATCAGAACATTTGGGCATGTGTGGGAATCGAAGCTTAAAGCGGTTGTAGCTGAAAAGCACAGCTTACGGGAAACTGCCAGACTGATGGGTGTAGACCCTGCGACTGTGAAAAAACATGCGAAACGACTGGGTATTGAAACCTTCTGGGAGAATAGAAAGGAGGAGGAAAATCGAATTGATGCCAAAGCAGAGAAGCTTAATACGGAAATGGAAGAAAATAAAATCCGTGAGCAGCATCGGGAAATGTGGTTACAGCTCCAACATGAGAATCCACATAAAGGGAAAAAGGAACTGCGTCTTATGAATCGAGGAACATATGCTTGGCTGTACCACAACGATCGGAAATGGATGGATGAACATTCTCCAGCTCGGAAGAAGGTTTATGTCAATACACGGGTGGACTGGGAGAAGCGGGATTTGGATATATGCCAGCAGGTGCAGGAACTTGTAGAAGAAATGAGGAATTCCGAGGAGAAACCAATACGGATATGCACATCGAGTATTGGTAAATCGTTGGGGCTTCGGGCGATCCTGCAACAACATATGGAGAAACTCCCGAGAACCAATGCTTATATCAAGTCTGTTGCCGAGGCAGATTCGGAATTCCGCCTGCGGAGGATTTGTTGGGCGGTAAGGAAAATGAAAAAAGAAGGAGAAGACATAGCAGAATGGAGAATTCTAAAGAAAGCTGGAATTCGGACAGAATACTTATATGAACTAAAAAATATGAATTTGCTTGAGTTGGACAATGAAAGGTAGGTAAGATATAACGGGCGTGGAATAGGTAATAATTTGAAATAATATAGTGATAAGATGTGTCAATTTGGTGATGAGATTGAGAATATGAAAAATCAAATTATTAAAAATATCATCCTACTGATGTCATCCTTTTCGGCTCATATGTAAAGGGTTTAGTTGAGCATGGAAGCGATATAGATATTTGCGTAATTCTGGAGACACAAGATAAAAGACAAACATTAAGAGAGATGCTTGTCAATATAGAATATGGTGTGGATTTAGATATAGTTATATACACACCTTCAGAGTGGTCGAGATATAAGGACGATAAGGCAAACTTTGCAAATATCATTAAGAGAACTGGAGTGAGCTTGGTTGGTTGATTCAGTTACAGTTAAGCATAAAGAGTGGTTTGAAATGACCAAAAAGATATGAGAAGTGCTGAAATTCTTTTAGAGCATAATGCTGACAACGGGATAGTGTGTTTTCATTGCCAGCAGGCTATCGAGAAATACTTAAAAGGATTTCTTATAAATGCTACTGGAGAGTTACAAGAAGGGCACAATTTGGTTAAGCTCTGTAAAAAGGCTGTAGCCTATGATAGGGCTTTAAGTGAATTTACTAAAGACATGGCTTTTGTAAATACATATTATATTGAGGCCAAATACCCCGCAGAGGATCCTCTTTTGTCAGTAAAGAAGACGCAGAAGGATGTATTAAAATAGCTACGAAAGTCATTTCCTTTACCAATTTTTATTTTTAAGCAAATTAAGCTGGCATTGCAACCAATTGATAATCTCCTTTTTATCTTTATTTATGGGGGCAATCTGATCCCAAATTTCCTTAAAATATTCTTCAAAGGCTTTAACAAGCATAGGCTCTTCAACAGATAACCGTACTTTGGGCATGGTTTTTGAAGGCTCGTATGATTCCAGCGTTACGGCTTTCTTTTCTTTAACTATGCAGCAGAAATTAAAGCATTGTATAGTTTTATCAGGATTTTGCGACATAAATGTAATATTATAATTATTATACTTTTCAAGTAGTCTAATAATATTCTGTAAAAGTTCAATAACGTCTTGGACTTCTAAATTAATTATCTCAACCCCATTATGGTAATAAAAGTAAAACTTTCTATATTTGATTAGATTATTAATACAATCTATCGAGAAGATGTCCGTATACTCATAAATATGAATATTTGACAAAAATGCCTTCAATCGTCTTGTGTAAAATTCCAATGACGTTAGTATTTCATCATGTGAAAGGTTTTTTCTTTGTAAGAGTTTTGAATATAAATTTTCTGGTAGCGTCAAAATACTAAAGTCATATTTGTACAGAACCCTATTACCTATACTCTCTTCGCTTTCAGCCATACAATAACCATATTCAATAGCATTATCCTGCGAATAATACTTTGCGAGGGGATGGGCATAAGTCGTAAGAATATTATTAAAGTAATTCCTGAAAATATTAACAGCAACATTGTTTTTATAATAAAAAGCGGTATCAACTCCTGAACATAATTTGTCCGATAAGCAAAATAATGCTCCTATTTCTGGAACGATAATGAACTCTTTATCTGTAGTAAAAATGTCATATTTCTTTAAATAATATGGGTGGAATTTCCCAGTATTTATAAGCAATTTTGAGAAATTGATAAATCTTATTGTTCTATTAATATTATTATTCAATCTCAATAAAAACAGTACATTCCAGCCGTTATTTATAGCTTCTAATACAGCATTTCTCAAATGAATTAAGCCACTATCATAGTTTATGTCCAACTCATTATTAAATGAAATATAGATCGTATTGTTATTATTGCACTTCTGGTTTGCAGCAGCTTCGAGCAAAGAAATACCTGCAGATAAAACATTTTTACGTCCAATAATTACTTTATCTTCACTTGACATATTTATGCAGAAATTAGGATTATATGTAGTCAATGCAGGATTACTACTTCTAATATTACCATCTACTTCAAAACCAAATTGATAGTTATCCAAAAAATTGGAGATTTCTTTTTTGCTAATTGAGTGAGCTTTACTTTCTTTTACTGCCTTCTTTTTACATTCGATAGAATAACCTTGTGATTGCAATAATATCTTCTTTATTTTATCTTTTATGCTAATTTCTCTTTCACTGTCTCCACATACTCGTAAGAAAAGCTCGTTTAAATGCTGCTCTTGAAAAGAATTTAGAATACTATTTGAAAGGTATTCCGAAATACTTTCAATGTAGGTTGTGTTATATGAAGGCGTTCTTTTTTCATTAATCCAACGGTTAACAAGTGATCTATCTATATTTATAGCTTTGGATAATCGGTTGATACTAATATCCAAAGTAGAAAGTAAAAAATGAAGACATTCACCAAATTTCATGTTTGTTACCATATCGTTATTTTTCTCCCTATAAAATCAGTATGTAGTCAGAGTTGTAATAATTATATAACCAAATTGTACGATGGGTAAACATAAAAATGTCACAACCGTGGCTGGGACATTTTTATCAAAAAAGTATGAAAAGAGGATCTTTCATTATACAATTACAAATATAAAAGACATAAATATACAAAATAAATGTAATTACGACTAATAATCTTTAATAAGAGAGGGTGCATATATTGCAATTTAAGAGTATTAAAACAAAACTATCTTTATTTTTTGGGGCATTACTACTTATAATCTGTGCTGGACTTGGAGTTGTATCGTATATGGCTTCGGCAAACGACTTATCTTCCAGCATAGATGAATCGCTGTCCCAATTGGCTAAAGAGGCTTCAAAGGTTGTGCAGGAAAGAGTCAATATCCAGCTGAATGCTCTGGAGGTTTTGGCTGAAATTGACTTAATAAAAAATAATGAATCCACGTTAGATGAAAAGCTGGAATTGCTGAAAAATGAAGTAAAAAGAAATGGTCATTTGAGGATGGGCATTTCAGATATGTCTGGTAATGCTAAATATACAGACGGAGAAATTATTGACATTTCCGATAGGGATTATTTTAAAACAGTATTGGATGGAGAAAGCACAGTTTCAGACCCAATTGTTAGCAAGACTGACAATAATGTAGTAATATGCTATGCAGTCCCAATTAAAGATGGCAATACAGTCAAGGGTATGCTTATCGCTACCCGTGATGGAAATGAATTGAGTATGCTTACAGATGACATCCATTTTGGCAAAAGTGGGGAAGCCTTTATGATTAATAGTAAAGGAACAATGGTGGCCTATAAAGATAAGAATCTTGTCATAAAAATGGATAATAACTTTGAAAATGTCAAAAAAGACCCTGGACTAAAATCTCTGGTAGAGTTGGAAAAGCAAATGGTTGAAGGAAAAGAGGGAGTAGGTGAATATACTTACAAGGGTATAACCAAATATATGGGTTTTGCCCCTGTAAAAGGGACCGACTGGTCATTGGCTATAACAGCTCCAAAGTCCGAAGCCATGGCAAAGGTAAATAACCTTGCGAAAACCATGCTGATTGTATCATTGATCTTTCTGGGAGCCAGTATAGTAATTACCTTCCTGATAGCATCAGGCATATCAAAACCTATCAAAACAGCTTCAGATTACCTTACAATTGTAGCAACTGGGGATTTTACAAAGGAAGTCCCTGCAATGCTGCTTAAAAAGAAGGATGAAACAGGGGCCCTTGCAAATGCAATGCAAACCATGCAGACATCAGTAAAAGATATTATTAAAAAAGTTGTTGACGAGTCATCTATTGTAAGCCAGATGCTTATCAATATTCATACCAATATGGAGCAGCTTAACAAAAGCATAGAAGGAATCTCTGCAACAACGGAAGAACTATCGGCAGGAACCGAGGAAACCGCCTCCTCCACAGAAGAAATGAATGCCACTTCTACGGAAATTGAAAAAGCTGTGGAGTCTATTGCATATAAAGCACAGGAAAGTGCTGTCACAGTAAGCAATCTAAATAAGATGACCGAAGAAATGAAACAAAACGCAATAGCATCAAAAGAAAATACTGACGGAATCTATGGAAAGACAAAAAACAGCCTGCAGAGAGCAATTGAACAATCAAAAGCGGTTAACCAAATCAATGAATTATCCGAGGCTATCCTTGCAATAACTTCGCAAACCAATCTGCTTGCGTTGAATGCGGCTATTGAAGCTGCCAGAGCTGGTGAAGCAGGCAAAGGTTTTGCAGTTGTCGCCGATGAAATCCGAAAGCTGGCAGAGGATTCTAAAAATACGGTAACCAGGATACAGGAAGTCACCAAAGTAATACTGGAAGCCGTCAATAACCTTTCAGCCAGCTCAAGTGAGATCCTGGAGTTCATTGACAAACAGGTATTGAGTGACTATGAAAACCTTGTCGAATCCAGTGAGCAATATAGTCAGAATTCATCCAGCATAAATGACATGGTGACTGATTTCGGTGCAACTTCCGAAGAGCTTTTAGCTTCAGTCCAGAATATGGTCAAAGCTATAAATGTAATAGCGGGGGCTTCCAACGAAGAAGCCCAGGGAGCTGCTAACATAGCCCAGGAAGCATCAGCCGTAACACAGATGTCGAATGATGTTATCAAACTGTCTGAATCAGCAAACGAAAAGTCAAATTTGCTTATAACGACTGTCTCAAAGTTTAAGATATAAAAAGGCTTTTAAAGATGTTGGCAATTGATATTAAAAGTGAACATATGGAAAATATCGTATGAGAGGAAGACTGCTGTGAACAGGGATGTAGATATATCTCCATACTTAAATACAGGAGATTATCATAAGGTATCAAATCAATTCTTTACATATTTTGAAGATAAGGGCGGGCTTTTGAACAGAATTCTTCAAAACAGTCAGATGGTTGTAGTGGTATGGGCTTTAGACGGCAAAATTATTTGGTTTAATAAACATGCTTGGCAGATAACTGGTTTTAGTAAAAACGGCTTGGATGGAACAGCAAGTATAAATTCAATTATTCCGCAGGATGTTGCTTTCCATATTAAAAAGAAATTAAGGAGTATTGAAGATAAGAACCTGCAGTACAGATTCGGTGGCCAATTAGTTTCAAAAGACGGCAGAGAGGTTTGCATTGAATGGGACAATTATATAATCAGTGATGATGAAGGCAGAGAACATATTGTATCTGTAGGAATTGACATTACAAACCTGAAAAATGCTGAAGAGCGGCTTGAAAAGGCAAATAGCGATTTGGCTGCCGCCAACGAGGAATTGACGGCCCAGCAGGAAGAATTGTCAGCTATGAATGAGGAACTCATGGCACAGGAAGAGGAGCTGAAATACAACCTATACGAATTAAAGAAGCAGAAAGAGGCTTTACAAAGGAGTGAGGAACGGTACAGACTGGTGGTTGAAGGTGCAAGTGATGGGTTATGGGATTGGGACCTGGTTAACGATACTGTCTATATATCTAAAGAGTGGAGCATCATGCTGGGCCTTGGGGAAGAAGAAATTTGCGGATACTATGAGAAATGGAAGAAACTTATTCATCCAAAGGATGCCAAAAAATATAGGCGACAGATTTTTGAAGAAAATTGCAGATAGGTTTAAAGCATGCATTAGAGATGCAGATATATTATGCCGAATAGGAGGGGACGAGTTTGCACTGTTAGTACCTGATATTACTAATTTAAATGACGTAGATAAAATTGCGCGAAGAATTATAGATTCGTTTAAACAGCCTCTAACTGTTAGTGGCCACAAATTTTCCAGCACAGTCAGTGCAGGTATTGCTATATATCCCAATAACGGAAGAGATGGAAAAAGCCTTCTAAAAAAAGCGGATATAGCCATGTATAAGGCAAAAGAAGGAGGCAAAAGTAACCTGCAGTATTTCAATAATTACTTGAGCAGGGAGATAAACCTGCGTAATGATATAAAAAAGGATTTAAAAAATGCAATACATAATGGCGAGTTATTTTTATGCTATCAGCCGCTTATAGACGCAAAGACAAAAAAGACGGTATGCTTGGAGGCACTAATAAGATGGAAACACCCCAGAAAAGGAATAATAGGCCCTGTAGAATTCATCCCCATTGCAGAAGAGACAAGGCATATTATATCGATAGGCGAGTGGGTCCTTAAAAATGCCTGCAAACAATTGAAGGAATGGCATAAAACAGGGCGCACAGACTGTGGTTTATCGATAAATGTTTCCGCTATTCAACTGCAGCAGCCTGATTTTGCAGAAGGAGTAATCAGAATCCTTTTAGAAACAGGTCTTTTACCGAAATATCTAATGCTTGAAATTACTGAAAGTGTACTTATAGAGTCGGTTTATAATGTAAAAAGGAACTTAAACCGTTTAAGCAAGAGTGGAGTTAAAATTTCTATTGATGATTTTGGAACAGGTTATAACTCTTTAAAGTATGTCCAGACACTTGCAGCAAACAGCTTAAAGATAGAAAGAACATTTGTTTTCAATATCAAAGCTGATATAAACAAAGTGATTATTGATGCGATAATTTCCCTCGGGCATAAGATTAACGCAGAAATAATTGCAGAAGGTGTAGAAACAAAAGAACAGTATGAGTATCTGAAAGAGAAAGGTTGCAATATAATCCAGGGTTATTATTTCAGTAAACCTCTTTTACCAGAAGAAGCAACGGAATTTTTAAAGGTAAACAGCAACTAAAAGAGGGTGGACTGTAAAGGAGAAAAAAAGGGGAATAACTATTTGACAAACTATTATTTCCCCTTTTTTCTGTTATAAGATACAATTTTAACTTTAAATTACCGAACCCATCTGTTATATAACCATTATTCTTTACTCTGTCTGTGATTATAATCATATCATAATCACTTGGTAATATAATCTTGTATTGTGTTGCTATCATTTAATCTCATCCTCCCTTTGCTTTTGCATTTTAATAATTTTACTCACCATTTTTTACAAATATACACATATATCTTATACCAATCAATTTTCAAGTATCAATAAACTTAATTTTTTTTGATAATATCTAATTTTTATTTATGGGAATGTTTAGCAATTATTAAATGGGCAATAATTTAGGTAAAAGAATAACTAAAATGGCAGATTGTAAACTTTTTAGGGCATCGGAACATACCCAAAGAGATTTGTTATTACATAAGATTCGGTGGTGAAGTAACAGTGGGATCGTTATTTAAGATTATTAAAAACCTTCTATCATATAAAGAAAATACGAGTATTGAAGGCTTTGAGCTTTTAGAAGGTACGAGTGAGGGTAAAGATCAAAAAATAGAATCAAAAGTTGATAAGCAAAATAACGTAAATCAGACCAGCCAAAGTCAGAAAAGTAGTGGACAAAGTAGTAAAAATGAGGCGAAAACTCCTTTATCTGTAGATGGTTGGAATAATGTAAAAAATAAAAAAAACAAAAGTCAGCAGGACAAAAAGAAAGATCTACAGGTGGGAGAAACAATAGCGGCTGAACTCAAGACAAACTTTGAAAGGCTAAAGCAAGAGTTGAATTTTGGCAAAAACCAGGATGTTGTAATTAGAAATCTTAAAGTGGCAAGAAGGATGAATGCTTTTATTGTTTATATTGATGGAATGGCAGATAAAACTACAATTAATAATTTTATCTTGAGGCAACTTATGGATCCAGAACATTTTAGTGACTTTAATGATCGCTGCCCTATGGATTATATTGCTGATAGTGTTCTATCAATTAACGAGGTTACAAAAGAAAAGTATTTTAAGAAAGTAATCATGCAGATTTTATCTGGTGTTACAGCCCTCTTTATTGACGGTTATGAGGAGTCCCTATTAATAGAAAGCAGGGGTTATGAAAAGAGAAACGTAGATAAGCCTGTCACTGAAAATGTTATAAGAGGTGCCCAGGAAGGTTTTACAGAGAATCTACGGACTAATATAACACTAATAAGAAGAGTTATTAAAAACAAAGACCTTATTACTGAAATAATTCCTGTAGGAAAGACTGATCATACAAGTTGTGCAATGCTTTATATTGATGGTATTGCAAATCCTGCCATTGTCAATGAGGTGAAAAGAAGGATCAATGGGCTTGATACAGACTTTGTGGTAGGAAACGGAATACTTGAGGAATTGATAGCAGATAAACCTTACAGCTTTTTCCCGCAGATTATAACAACTGAACGTCCTGATAAAACAGCCGCAAATATTTTAGATGGGAAAGTTGCAATTATTGCTGAAGGCACCCCTTTTGCATCTACAGTGCCAACCAGTTTTTTTGAAGCAATGCAATCTCCCGAGGATTTCTTCTTGAAGTGGCAATTTGGAACGTTCTTAAGGCTTTTAAGGTATCTTGGGTTATTAATGACTCTCTTCCTGCCAGGGCTATATGTAGCACTCACATTGTACCACCAGGAAATGATACCTACTGAACTCCTTACTTCAATAGCAAAATCAAGGGAGAATGTACCATTCCCTACTATCATAGAAATACTGCTTATGGAAGTATCATTTGAACTTATAAGGGAAGCTGGTATAAGAGTACCTGGTGCTATAGGCAACACACTGGGTATAGTAGGGGCATTAATTCTGGGACAGGCCGCTGTTGCAGCGAATATCGTAAGCCCTATCCTTATTATTGTTGTTGCCGTAGGTGGAATTGGGAGTTTTACAATCCCATCATTTTCACTTTCGTTTACTGCCAGAACATTAAGGTTTGTATTTATTTTTCTTGGGGGAATTGCAGGCTTTTATGGTATTTCCGCAGGAATATTTGTTTTTGGCTGCATTACTTGCGGAATTAAGTCTTTCGGAGTACCTTATTTTACACCCGTAGCCCCAAAGACAAGAGCTAATAATGACTTAATTGCAGTAGGTCCTATCTTTGAACAGAAAGAGAGGCCTGATTTTGTGAACCCCCTTGACAGAAAAAGGCAGGGTGAACCCACAAGAAAATGGGCCAAGAAAAAGGGGGAAGACAAATGATAAAGGAAGGGAAATTTGGTGTTTCTGAAGCGGTTTGGCTTGTAACAATTACAATCTCTGCAAAGGTATTCTATACAAGCTCTGCAGTATTGGCAACCCTTGTTGGAACCACAGGTTGGTATACGACGTTAATATCTGCTGCAATTGCAGCATTAGGATTTACCTTTATTTATCTTTTGCTTAAACGCTTTCCCAACAAGGGGCTTGTGGAGATATTTGATATTACATTGGGGCGTTTTGCAGGCTTTATTTTCTCTGGAATTCTTGCGTTTATGATGATGATGATTGCCACTGTAAGAATGAGGGAATTTGCTGAAGTCTTAAAGGTTTATGTATTGCCTCTAACTCCTCCAAGTTTTATCTTGGGAATATTTGTTATAGGGGTTGCAGTAGCTTGTTCATTAGGATTAGAGGCGTTGGCAAGGTGCGCTAAACTAACTGCATACATAATGATATTTGCATTTTTTGCAATTCTTATATTAGGCTGGCAAAATTATGATGTTCATCGGTTGTTTCCAATATGGGGATATGGAGTTGATAAAACATTCTTCAATGGGGTTGTTAGAAACTCTGCTTATGGTGAAGTTATAATTATTGCAGTATTTGCAGGTTCACTTCAAGGCACGAAGTATATAAAAAAGGTAGGTTATATAAGTATTGCCATGTCAGCAGTGTTAATATCTATTTCGATTCTTGCTTATACACTAACATTTCCATACTATGTAGCCTCGGAAGTGACTGCTCCAATGTATGAGATGGCCACCTTGATTGACTACGGAAGATTCCTACAAAGACTTGAGCCTATTTTCCTTTTTATATGGAATATAAGCTCGTTCATATCGGTTACAGCAGTTTTTTACACCTTTACAAGTATATACAGCAAAATGTTCAGAATTCAGGATAGAAAAGCAATTGTAATGCCCTCTGCTATCATTCTGTTTTTTTGCTCCATGATACAAAAAGATATGGTTAGTGTTATTTATGGGAGCGTTGAGGCATTGCGTGAATACGGCGGTATATTCTTGTTTATACCTCCAATAATTGCATTAATCGTTGCAAAGATAAGGAAAAAGGAGGCTATACCGAATGCGTAGGATAATCCTGTTAATTTCAACTTGTGTAATTCTTATGTTAGGCCTTACTGCCTGCTATGATGCAAGAGAGTTAGACGATTCAGCCCATGTAGTCACGTTAGGGATAGACAAAGGAGTGTCGGATAAATGGAGAATAACCGTTCAATTTTCTACTGCAAAGGAAAGTTCGGGAGGTGGCGGCGGTGGAATGGAGCAAGATAAAAAAAGCGGAGGCGGGCAAGAGGAAAGTCAGGATGGTTACACATTTGTCACAATAGATACTCCTTCTTTTTTTACAGGGATCAATATGTTAAATACAACAATAACAAGAAGGTTAAACTTTATGCACACACAGGTTTTAGTTTTTTCAGAGGAACTGGCTAAAGAGGGCTTGATAGGAGAATTTCTTGCTCCTATGGCGAGATACAGGGAGATAAGAAGGTCTCTCCATGTAATTGTGTCGAAAGAACCTGCAACGGATTTTATTAAAGAGAACAAACCTCTATTTGGAACAACACTATCAAAGGGGATGGAGACAATGTCACAGGAAGCAAATGAAATTAGCCTCTTCCCTCATGTTACCCTAAATAACCTTTATGATGGAATGAAATCCACTTACCGTCAGCCTATTGCTATCCTTGCAGCAATAAACGATTTTAACAATTATAAAGAAAAGAGTTCTGAATTTCAAGATAATTCCCAAAATTCCCAAGGTAGAGTAGATTACTATGCTGGGGAACTTCCAAGAAGGGGAGGAAGTAAAATTGAGTTTTTGGGGTCAGCTCTCTTTAACGGAGATAGGATGGTGGGTGAACTCAACGGTGAGGAAACAAGGGTTATGCTTATTGGCAAAGGGGACTTTAAAAATGGTTTTTTCACTATACCTGACCCTAAAAACCCTGGCCTGGCAATTGCTTTAGATGTCCGTCAAACAAGAAAGCCAAATGTAAAAATCAAGTTTGAGGAAGGAAAGCCTGTCATTAATCTAAAATTACAACTCGAAGGCGATATTCTCGCCATACAGTCCAGGGTTAATTATGAAAGCACAGAGCTAAAACCGCTATTAGAGAGTGCTTTTGAGCAGTATTTAAAGAATGGGTTAGATAGTTTGATAGAAAAATGCAAAAACCTGAAAGTGGATGTATTTAACTTTGGAGACACTGCCATAATGCAGTTTGGAACTATACAGGAATGGGAGAAATACAACTGGAAAAAGCAGTTTGAAAAGTCGCAGATTAATACAGAAGTAAAATTTACAATAAGAAAGCCAGGAACAATGCTGAAAAGCTCTCCTATAATATCAACGGAGGGGAAAGAGTAGATGAGATATATAGTGATCGTTTTTTTGCTATTAGTTGCTATATATTTGATGAGCTTTGCAAAATATAACTGGAGCAAAAAGAATAGAACAGCAACGATAGGGGTGGTACTGCTCATGTTGGTATCGATTGCTCTGCCTTTAGTGGTTATGTTTGCCAATCGGGGGTAGTGAGAACTTGTTCCCTTTTCATCCCTTTGTTTACCTTTTAACTATATTTTCAGCCCTCCATCTTCTTCCCAGCCGCCCCAACCCCTTCCGTGCCAGGGAAAAAGAAAACGGATAAAAAATATAGATAAAACCCAGTAGAATTAAGGGACGAGAGGACCACGGCAGACCAGCCAAAGTTCTTCCGTCCCTTTTTAGGTACAGCCGAGGGAAGGACTATTTTAGGACATCCTGAAAGGGGCATGGTTGCAAGGTTTTAGGGACATGGACCTTAACCCTTACCCCTAAATCCTGCCTTTTTCACGGAAGAACCTTATTAGGTTGAACGGGAAAAAGAAAAAAGAAGATTTCGGCGATTTTACGGAAGAAGTGTTTTTGGACGGAAAATCAGGAGCCAGTAAAATCAGGGGTTTGGGGATAGGGGCAGGGAAGGACTTTGGTGGGTGGGAATAGTGATTGTTGGTTCTCAAATAGTTTGAGAATCATATAACTTGACTAATAAGATGGATAGACTTCATAGTATTCTATGATATGTTTATCCGTCTTTTTATTTCGTTAAATATAATATAACTATATTTATAATTCATAGTAAATATAGTATTATACGTTGTGAACTTATAAAACAAATTGGAATTATTAAAGTGGAATGGGATTTAAAATATAGTTTGTCCATTTTGTTTTACATATAGGGGTGCAGCTAATTAATTGGAATATTGGTGGTAGACATTTAAAAGTGTGACAAATAAGAAGTAGTATTGAATTAATGTGAATTATTGTAGACTAAGGATATAATTGTAATGTAGAATATTAATAAGGGGCTAAATTTGAAGGGGGATTGGCTATATGCATGAATGCTTATTTTGTAAAGGCAATAGTGTTGAAAAACTTCCAAATTCAACAACTAAGGATGGCATTATTAGAGATTATAGAAATGAGATTGAAATGCGTGCAAGTTCTAATTATTATTGTCCAGACACTTATTTATGTTTAGATTGTGGCTATTTAATGAAAAAATTAAGCAAGGATGTATTAGAAAAATATAAAGTTGATATGAAGTTTTTTATTGATTAATAAATTGAATAGAGGTATTTATATAAAAAAGAAGTCGATTTTCTAGATTTAATTAACTTAAACTAAGAATGCACAAATTGACTCCAATAAGTAAGGTTCTAATCTAGCTAAATTATAAAATGCGAGGTATGATATGGAGAAAAGAAATCATCATTATGTACCGCAGTTTTACTTGAACTATTTTACTGATCCATCTACTCCTTCTATATATTCTCCTTACGTTTGGGTATATGATAAAGCAGATGAATCAATTAAGAATAAGGCACCTAAAAATATAGCATACGAAAAAGGATATAATGACATTGAGGATTCTGAAGGTAATATTTCTTCAATTGTGGAAGACCAATTTGAAAAAGAAATTGAAACTCCTGTATCTCGGGTGTTTAGAAAGTTGGTAAAACTAAACTACATTTCAAGAAGTGAACGATTAATGCTTTGTAAATTCGTATTTTCTATGGTTGAAAGAGTGCCTAAGTTTAGTAAAACATTCAAAGTTTTAATTGAAAGTGGGAGAATAAAGGAACTTTCAATTAAGGGAATTGATTATGATAATCTATCTTCAAAAGTTATGATGGATTCTGTTGTAAGAGTGACACATGTAGCAAGTCATTTACTTCTAAGAATGAGTTGGTCATTACTTATTGCTCAGGAAGGAACAAGTTTTATAACATCTGATAACCCAGTTGTTATAAAAGACCCTGATAATCTAAATATGGAGTTATGTGGGTTTGCAAGTAGTCCACAAGTTGAAGTTACTTTTCCTCTAACACAAAAAATTTGCCTGTTTGGGTCGTGGGGAAGATATAGAAGAATTATAGAACAGGTTAATGCGGATGAGGTAAAAGAAATCAATTTTGAAACTTTTAAATACTCTCATAAATACTTGTTTTCTAGCTCAAAAAATTTTGCTAAAGAAATTTTGATAGTAAACAATATGGTCAATAACGGACTCATATGCTAGACATTAAGCTGGTCAACTATCTGTCCAATATGAAGCTATCCAGCTTCTTAGTAAGCTGAAATTTTTTAAAACAGTTAATAATGATTTCGCATAAATTCATCGCTGCTAATATAATAAATTTCAATCTGTTAAATGTTTAAATACATATATTTATACTAAGTTAAAGTGATTCCGTTCTATTACTAAAATACTATTTCATCATTCCAATATTTTCAGTGCGGGTTAATTCCATTCTGTTTTATAAACTTCACAAATGAAAGATACTAGATAAATTTTCCATAGAAAGCATGTGATTTTTATGCGTGTTGAAACCATTATTACATCAGAAAATAGAGTACGCTATGCTCTTGTAGATACGAGTGGTGAATTTGTAGTACCTGTTTTAAAATATCTTAAGTTTAAGGATAATAGTGGTTCGGCAAGGAACTCACTGCGTTCATATTGCTATCATTTAAAATTGTTCTTTGAATATTTAGAAAAGAAGAATCTGGATTACTTAAGTATACAGATAGATGATATTGCTGAATTTATTCGGTGGTTGCAGAGTCCATTTGGTAAATTAAATGTAACACCTATAGCTTTAACAGAAATGGGTAGATCACCGAGAACTATTAATACTGTACTTTCTACTGTTTTAGGGTTTTATGACTATATAAGGAGACATGAAGAATACAACAATCAATTATCGGTTCAGATGATTAGGCAAATTTCTGGTTCAAGAAGAGGATTCAAAGATTTTTTATATCACATAAGCAAAAATAAAAAATATAATGCAAAATTATTTAAAATCAAAGTTCCAAAGCAAAAACCAAAGACTATTCCCAAAAAGGATATTGAGACACTTATAAATGCTTGTAATAATATACGGGATAAATTTTTAATCCAACTTCTATGGGAAAGCTCTATCCGGATCGGAGAAGCCCTAGCTTTATGGCTTGAAGACTTTGAAATAGATGGTAATAAAATACATATTAGAGATCGCGGACAACTAGAAAATATGGCAGAAATTAAAACAGTATGCAGCCCCAGAGATATAGACGTCTCTAACGATTTAATAAATTTCTATTTTGACTATATTGCTGAATGCCATACGGATGAAGTAGATACAAATCATGTATTTATAAAGCTATCTGGTAGAAGTAAATATAAGCCTATGGAGTATCAAGATGTTGTATCATTATTTAAACGGTTAGGAGAAAAAACAGGTATTATAATAATGCCCCATGTTTTAAGGCATAGTTCATTAACCGAACTCAGAAGATCTGGATGGAAAGATGAGCATTTGATGAAACGTGCTGGTCATGCCCATATACAAACGACATTACAGATGTATGTTCATCCCAGTGATGATGACATTAGGAAAGAATGGGAGAATGCCCAAAGAAATTTTACATGTAGATTAGATGAGGAGTGACTTTTGTTGAAGATTAGTTATCAACCTATTGAAGTAGAAGCAAATAAACTTATTGCGGAATTAGACGGGTATTGGCTTGAAAATGATATTTGGGATATTAACTCCCCTATTTTTGATAAGTATAGACCAGAAAAGCTACATAAGAAAACATCGGTAATCAATTTTTCGAAACTTAGTTCTGGAGTTAAAGAAGAAATAAAATATTTCCTTATGATAAATATTACTTCACAAAAAATGAGTTTAAATCTTGCCATTCATTATGGGCTACACCTAAGTAGGTTTTCAAGATTTGTGAAAACTCATTATCCTAAAATGCTTTCATTGACAGAAGTTTCTCCCGAAAAATTAAAACGGCAGTGGACTACATACCTTATAAGCGAGGGTGCAAAAATAAATAAAGCTGGTAAATTATCTAACAGCTATTATGAATCAATGGTAAATCAACTTATTAAAATAGTATTTGATTTTTATGATACCAGAAACGAGTTCGAAAAAGATATTTGGGACTGCCGTAAGATACCAGGTGCTAGAATAGGAATTACTAATACAGGATTTTTACTTGATTTTTTGAAAATACCAATGCAATTCCGTGACTTAGCAAAAAGATATTTAAAAGTTAGAATTGTAAGTCGTTCATGGGATCAGTGCTATATTGACCTACAGTCTTTAAAATTGTTTTTCACATTTTTTGTTAAAAACTATCCAAGCATAACTACTTTAACTGACCTTAACCGAAATGATTTTGAGAATTATTTGGCATGGTTCAAGAACTATACAAAAGGCATGGAAAAAACTCATATAGCTTATTTTGTTAGTCTTAAACTTTTTATTAGTTATATTCAAATGGCTGATTACCCAGAGGCGCCAGTTAAAGATATCAGTAAATTAATTTTTGATGAGGACTTCCCCAAAAAGAAAATTAAAGCAGATGAAAATATTAAATATATTCCAGAAGGTGTGATTATACAATTAGAGAAAAATTTTAGTAAAATTGAACCAGCTGATTGTATTCCAATAGTTATACTGTTAAGAATATCAGGATGGAGAATTTCTGACATATTAAATTTGAAATATAATGAATGTTTACAAAAAACTTCACAGGGATGGTATCTTTGTGGTGACATTGTTAAAACTGAGGTAATGGGCCATAGAATACCTATTACTGATGAAGTAGCAGCCATAGTGAAAGTACTTATTGAAGAAGTAAAACAAAAAAGTACAAAGCAAAATAATCCTCATAAGCTGTTATTTGTCAGACTCAAAGGAAGAAGAATTGGTAAACCTCCAATAAGATCATACATAATTGATGCCCTAAACCGCTTAGCGAATAAATATGAGATTGTAGATGATCAAGGAAAAATATTTAAGTTTGCAAATCATGCATTTAGGCATACAAAAGCTATGGAATTGATCAACAATGGGATGAATCTACTACATGTTCAGAAGTGGATGGCTCATGCATCTCCGGAAATGACGTTACGATACGCAAGAATCTTAGATACAACAATGAGAAAATCATGGGAGGAAGTTGCTCGGCAAGGAATTTTTAAGATTGATGATACAGGAAACATAAAAAAGATTGATATAAGCGATATTGAAAACGAAAATGTTATTGAATGGGAGTATATAAGGTATAATCTTGATGCAGTACGTATGCCTTTAGGATATTGTATGAAGCCTAAAAAGCAGGAATGTCATACTCAATTAAATCCATGCCTAACTTGCCGAAATTTGTGTACAACAGCAGAATTTATTCCTCAGTATGAATTTGAAATATGTGAAACAAAAGCTTTAATTGAACGAGGAAAAATGCAAAATAGAACGGTATGGGTAGAGAAAAACCAAGCCTTACTGGAAAAATATGAGACAGTGCTTGAGGTTCTTAAAACAGGATGCTTATATCACAAGGCTGGGAAAAAAGGTAGAGAATTTGTTGGGGAGGAAAGGAAAAATGATTCATTCTGAGAGAAATGTTGAGGGATTAAGATCTTATGCTGAACAGAAGAGCAAAAATACCATAGCCAAAGTTGATGAAGCAATACAAAAGCTTATTAAATCCAAATCTAAAATCAATTTTAATAGTGTTTCAATGGAGTCCGGAGTATCAAAAGCATTCCTTTACAATAACGATGAAATACGTGAAAGAATCGATATTTTACGAAAGCAGCAGGAGGGTCTATCTTCCCCATCTCAGGTTAAAAGAGAAATGACTAATAATAGTAAGGATATATTAATTGCTGCAAAGAATAAGCGTATAAAAGAGTTGGAAGAAGAAAATAAAAGGTTAAAAGACGAGCTGATGAAGCTCAGGGGTAAATTGTATGATATGCAGTAATTAGTGCTTTATTGAGAGAATAACCTTAGTGATAAAAGTTCCGATTCAATTATAAGGAAACGAACTTCTAACAAATTCAGTATCCAATCACTAATTATATGTATATAAATAGATCAAAAATCATTATAAAGTTCCTACTCCAATGATTATAGGAACTTTTGATAAAATAGTTAGGAGCAATGAAATGGAGAGTAAACGTACGCCGGTAAAGAAGAAGGCCAAGGAACTTGCCAAGTTCCTAAGAGAAGAAAGGCCAGATTACTATTATTTAAAAAATGTATTTCGTGAATTGCGGAAAGAACTTGAGGTTGAGATACAAGCGGATTCGAAAAAATTACCTTATGTTCCTACAGAAGATGAGTTAAAACGATACTATAATGAAGTATGGAACTCAAGTAATTTTCAAGACATGCTTATAATCAAAACCTTACTATATACTGGTGTCAGAGTAAGTGAGTTGATTAATATTAAACTTGATAATGTTGATTTTCAAGACTGCCAAATCAGGATAAATAATGGCAAGGGTAACAAGGATAGGATAGTTCCATTTCCTCACTCATTCAAAGAGCTGCTGGCCATGCATCATAATAATATGAAAAAAAATAATGCATCATATTTATTTGAATCTTCATGGAAAAAAAAGTATACCGACAGAGGAATTAGGAAAATAATGGCGAAATATTCAGAAAAGGCTAATTTACAGAAATCATTATCGCCACATAAACTAAGGCACTTTCTGTTTACATGGCTTAAAAAGCAGGGTATTGATGACTCATTGATTCAGCCATATTCAGGACATGAGAGTCGGCAGACGCTAGAGGTTTATTCAAAGTTGTCTTTGGCAGATGCCCAGGAGAAATATAATGAAGTAATAGCAAAATTCCCAATATAATAACTTAATTGAAGGTGATAAATGTGGGTGGAAACGATAACGTTAATTTATCAATATCAGCATTATTAAAAGATACACTAATGGTTGATAGACTATCTATAGAAGAAGCGATTTCTAAATTAAATACTCGTTTATCAAATCAAAAGTTGAAAATTGATACTAAGCAAATAGAAGAATTCTCAAAAATCATAGACAGCATATCTATACTACAAACTAATCCTAAAAAAGAAATCAGCAACACATGTAATAAAATCAAGGATACGACTAAACTTAACTATTTATCAAACTTAATATCATATGCTTATTTATCCTTATCAATAAATGATTTTACTAAATCTTTTCTTGATTCTATAGAAATCGTAAATGATATCGAGAAGAAATATATTAAATACACAGCAATACTATTAAAATATGGGTGGACCCCGGCTAAGCATATAACTCTACCAGAAATCAACAAAATAATTGAATTATATGACTCAGATATAGATCGAAAACAGGCATTGATTAATAAAAAAATAATAACTTTTTACAGAAAGGAACTACTTGAGGATGTTCTTAATGAATGGTCAAAGAGGAAAATACTCCAAGACAGATTGGATATTCTAAAGAATATTATCGATGCACATATCTCCGGTAAATACAGTTTAGCTGTACCAGTATTATTAGCTCAGATAGAAGGGGTAATTGCAAAAGGCTTTTGCCACAAAGGACAAATGCATGAGCCATGTTATAAGGCATATATTAATGAAATTTTATCGTTTAACCCACATAATGGTTATAATATACTCATTTCAGATTTTTTTGTAAATTCAATGATGGTAGACTTTACATATGGAGAACCTGTTGGATCTAAAACAAGCAGGCATGCTATATTGCATGGAGCTGATACAAATTACGGTACAGAAGAAAACTCGTTAAAGTTAATCTTATTTTTGGATTATATTCAATCAAAATTTCAATACTTCTCATGTAATTCAAGTAATGTATATCATTTAGCAGGATGTAATATGGTACATCCTATTAGTAGAGACGAGGCAAAAACTGAACCAAGTAATATAAGCGAGTATTTTGTTATCAGTACGAGTAAAAAGAAGAGATATTTTACAAAAAATATGATTTTTTACGAGAATGAAGATACTCCAATATTAAATGGCTTAAGACCTTGTAAAATGTGTATAGCGGATTAAATACTTTAATCCATTACACATAAAAATCAGCACAAAATATGGTAAGGTTTGAAGGGGTATTTGAATGATTATATTTACACAGGATAATAAAAGAATGCTAGGAACTCTTATGAAAGCGACGGTTGAGCTTAGACAAGCTTTAACTGTTCAAGAATATGTAGTAAGCTTTAGACAACAGGTTTTTAAACATTTCTATATGGGTTCAGTTCTAGATGAAGTATTAAATGTGGAAAGTTCTATTCTTAAGTGGAGTGAGTTCCTATCTGAAGATATTCAAGAAAACAAAATTACTGATGAGGTAGAAATAAAAGTAGAAACGTCAATCCTTCAGGCTGTTAATAATGAAATACAGATGTATAGAAGAAAAACATTGAAATATTAACAAAACTTATTCTATTTCAGGAAACAAATCAGGAAGAGTATTATAAATATTTTGTTCTTCTTTATGATTACAATAGGCAAAAACGAGTTATAAAAGACTATAAAGACTTTTATAGTGAAGCACCTAACAGTGAGCTCTTTTATTTGAGTGAAATTACTGAAGAGTTGAAAAAGTGTTTTATAACGATACAAGAGAATAATTGTTGGTTTATTAATCAAAAAATAAAGCCGTATGATATTAATGGGTTATTAATTAAAACAAATGAAAATAGCCTAAGGGGTATGCTTCTAAAAGCTATTCCAAAAGCAAATATCTATGAAAAAATTATGTTGGGGTTATCCTACCAGAAGTATTCTCAAGCTAGTAATTCAATTCATAATGGAGTAAATTTAAATGAGGTTGATAAAGATTGGATTGAAAATGCTGTAAAGATTGAAATGTTGATAATAACCTTGATAATAAATAAATGTCAAATACTATTGGATCTTTACCCTCATGATGCAAACAAGGAAATACCTGAATTGGTTGCAAGTTTTGATAAGAGTAATATTTGGATAGCTCCCTTGTTTAAAAACGTATATGAAATTAACGACTATGTTTATACTAATGACGGATCTTTAGGGAGAATTGAAGAAATTATTACAAGTAAGATAGGCTATAATACACTAAAAGTAAAATACCTTGTTGATAAATTTCCCGAGTATGGAGAATTTGGATTTTATCCTGCTCATTTGGTTATGAGGATACATTCACGGAAACAGCTAAAAGAGATAATGATAAAAAATGCAAACGATACCCAAAAAGAAGTTTTTAATATATTCTTAACTGAGGAGAAACTAACAAGAGCCTTAGATGACCTAATGACAATGTGGTGGAGTAATGGTTATAAAGAAAAAATTTTATATAAAGATGATTCAGCCTTTGATAAGACAATTAAAAATGAGTTATCAGAACGGGATAGTTTAGATCTTTTATTGAAACAAAAGCTAAAAGAAATTAATAGTAAGGTATCAGAAAATACTTAAGTATGGAAATGCTATGGATTCCAAAGAATCAGTAATCAAATTTTATATTTATTATGTCAATTCATATGATTTTAATGGCAGTCCACTTTAAATATTATAATGCATATATGGAAAAAACTTAATGATACGTTGATGTTGGGACAAGTAAAAAGCACGATATATAATTTTTTATAAGAAAGTGAAGGTGATTATATGGGTGGTAAAGAGTCTATTCGCGGTTTTATTTATCAAGGATTTGCATCTGTATTAGAGGCGTTAACACAGGATTATTGGGATAGGATTTACGTTGAATACCCAGTTGGAAATAAAATAGATATAGCATTGGAGCTAAATGGCTGTTTGATAAAATCAATACAAGTAAAGTCATCCATAAATTTATTTAGTAAGAGTAGCATAGCGGAATGGATTAACGAGCTTACTACTGAAGCTAAATCCAAGGAATACTCAATTTTTCTTATTGGTTCATGTGATGAGGATGCAACTACATTCATAAATGCTATATCATACTATAAAACAGGAACGATTCCTAAAAAATCCAAAAAATCCTTAAAAGGCTTCAATACAACTATTTTTGATACCCATAATATCACAATTACTGTGCTACCTTTTAATGAATCAATTTTACAAAGCATAACAAGAGATGCACTACACAGATATATATCCTTTAAAGAATTTAAATTAGAATTCAAAAGGTTAGAATTAATATCAAAAGCCTTAACTTTTGAGCAAATGTTACTAGGAATAGAAGGAGATAGCATATCAAAGGTAGACTTTGATAAAATAATTTTTGATTGGATAGACCTTACAAGTGTGGGCATGTTAAAAAGTGTTTTTCAACATGCTAAACATGAGTTAGTGTTTTATAATCAAGAAACAAATAAATACTCACCTACTATGTCTGAGTGCTATATTACGGAGTACTACAGTTATAGAAAATACCTACAGGATTATACAAATAGTTGTATTAAATTAATTATGGCTATAGATAGCATTAAATTACCGACTCACGATATTGTGAAACCAAAGGAGAAAGAAAATAATATAACAACAATTATAGATGAAATAAATCCTAAACCTCAAAGTCTTATCGGTTCAGATATTCTTAAGAATTTGGTTCCCATTGATAGTTCAAGTTTTATACCAAATATGCTTGAATTTCTTAGTAACTATGCTGAAATTTCTGATACAAAGAAAGAAGAATCTATTAGAGAAATTAAAGAATTGTTTGATATTGATATAGAAAAAGAATTTTTCTTTGTTGGTAATTTTAAAAAAGAAATGAACTATGGTAGTTATAGAAACACATCATATAAATACAGCGGTAGTGATATTGAAGAACAAAAACATAATATGATAATTGATTTACAGTATAAAATTGCTGTATACAAAATATTCGTAAATTTTATAAATAATATTAGTATGTACTGCGTTCTTCCTATAGCTATACATAACATAAGTGAAAACACCGATGAAAACATTACTGTAAAATTATTTATAGACAAGTCTTCTGTAAGGCTATTTCAAGGAGAACAGTATCCTAATGATGATTATAGTCAGTACATAGCAGAGCCTTTCTGCAAAGATAACGGAATTATTAGCAGTATATTTGGATTTAAAGCGGATAGTAATATAGGTGTAGAACCAGAAAATCAAAATAGGTATGTAACTATAAACCAAAATGCTACTCACGAATATACATCTGAGGATTTTTATGCTGAACTAGACAAATACGTTGCACAAAACACCTATGATGACAAAGATTTTTATATTGTTGAACTTAAACTAGAAAAAGGCTTACGCCCCAAAGAACTTAAATTTCTCAATAAGATTGTTATACTTCATTCATTAAAAAGCAACCTAGAAATAAAATACAAAATTTTATCTAACAATACAGATGGTTCAAATGAGGGGATTTTGACCGTAATAAAATCTAATCAGTAAATTGGAATTTTAGAGACTGTGAATATTTACCCTATATAAGGCATCTCATAGTCATGACCACACGTAGAACGTGTGGCATGCTCTAGCCCTATAAGGGCATTTTACTAGCTATGTCTAAAGACATATTGAATTGTCCGCCAACCGCGTTTATTTCACAGGCAGCCCCTTAAGGGGCTGTTATTATTTGCCTTTCTTTACTGGCTCGCCCGTAAACGGGTCAATATGCTCTATCAGACTCATTTGGTCACTTGCTATGTCATTCTGTAATTGGTTTTGTATATACTTTGCAATTGCATTCTTATTTTTGCCTACTGTATCCACATAAAATCCCTTGCACCATAAATGTCTATTCCCATATTTATACTTTAAGTTGGCATGTCGGTCAAATATCATTAACGAACTCTTCCCTTTTAAATATCCCATAAAACTTGATACACTTATCTTAGGTGGAATACTCACCAACATATGTATATGGTCCGGACAAGCATTTGCTTCTATTATTTCTACTCCTTTTTGGTCGCATAACTTTCTCAATATTTGACCTATATCTGCTTTTATTTTTCCGTATATTACTTGTCTGCGATACTTTGGTGCAAACACTATATGATATTTGCAATTATATTTACTGTGTGCTAAACTTTCACTATCCATTTGGATAACCTCCTTATTACTGTAATTGCGGTTGGCAAACCTGCAACTATTTTAACAAGGAGGCTTTTTATTTTCCACTCAAAGCTATAAGCTTTCCGGAACCACACGTAGAACGTGTGGTATTCGTTACACAAAAACACTAACGTTGTTTACATGTAAACAACGTTAGTAGCCTAAATTGTAAGCATCTTATTTTCGAAAATCAAGATATACGAGTCTCAAACTTAATGAGATTAAGAATGTAAAATGAACTTTTCAGGACATTTCATTCTCAAACTTTATGAGAACCCACAGTGATTGTTGGAGTTTAATAAAGTCGTATACTAGATAATAAAGTAATGTACTGAATAATAAAGATGTGTACCGGATTTTGACGTGATTATCAAATTGGTACACATCTTTTATTTAAGCAAATAAATAATAATTCAAGGTGGATAGTTTCCAAACATTATAGCCCTTGTAACTGGGCTACTGATCAAATCCTTATACCCGTTTTCAAAAACATTACCAAGTTTAAAGCCGGCATCTACTAATTCTGCAAGCATCCTTCCTTCGTCACAAGAATATATAAGACCATCATAATTACATGATAATTGCCCTATTGAACCACCACAGGGTGAACGTAATTCCATGAAATTCAATGGAGCAGTGCTAATGATTTTTTTTAGAAGTATTGTAGCACTGGTTTATAGCGTTGCCATTTTCCATTGTTCATAATTTGATAGTTGAAGCTCTCACTTTGATATGGTAAATTTGTTCTATATAGCTACCGAAGAAAACTTTTACGAAACGGTAGAAGTTGTTAATGCTATTCTAAAATTGTACCACTTACCGGTAAAAAAATAGGCCACCTTAATCAAATTTTCCTGTATGATTTTGTTATCCAGACACTATCGTACAGGAGGAAAGGTATGATTAAGATGGCACAATTAGAAGATATCAGAAAAATGTACTTTATGGAAGACCTAAGTATCAGAGAAATAAGCCGCAGAACCGGAATTCACAGGGATACAATTTCAAAGTATTTATCTCTGGAGGAGACAAAACCTCCTAAATATAAGCTAACCAAAGAACGCAACCATCCTGTTTTAGGACCATATATACCAATGATTCGGCAAATTATCGAAGATGATAAGCAAAGGCATCGTAAACAACGGCATACCGGAACAAAAATATTTGGAATTTTAAGGCAAGAAGGCTTTAGCGGTGGTTACAACACTGTTTCTGACTTTCTCAGGCAGGAATACAGAAAACAAAAAGAAGCATTTCTTCCGTTGGAATTTGAGCTCGGAACTTATGCGGAAGTAGATTGGACAGAGGCATATTTCTATCTGAACGGTAAGGAAACAAAGGCTCATATTTTTGTTATGAAATTGAGAGGCTCTGGAGGCTTCTATGTAAGGGCATATCCCTTTGAGAAGCAGGAGGCATTCTTTGACGGACATATTAAATGTTTTGAGTTTATGAAGGGTGTACCCTACAAGATAGCCTATGACAATTTAAAAACAGCAGTTAAGAAGGTACTTCAGGGCAGTAATCGGGAAGAACAGGAGCAATTCATATCTCTTCGCACTCATTACCTTTATGAATCTACATTCTGCAGACCTGCTAGGGGTAATGAAAAAGGCGGAGTAGAAAATGCAGGTAAAGAAGTAGTCAGAAGATTCTTTGTACCTTATCCGGATGTAAATTCCTTTGAGGAATTAAATCATTACTTACATAATGAATGTATTAAGCTATTAGAGAAAAACTCAAAATGGGAAGCTGAAAAATCCGCATTAAGGCCATTGCCCACAGTAAGGTTTGATGGAGCAAGGTATAAAGAGGCTAAAGTTAACCGATATTCAATGATACAATTTGAAACCAACCGCTACTCCGTCCCTACTTCATATGTTGGAGAAAAGGTGACAGTTAGGGCAACTGCTGAAGAGATTAAAATTATCTCAAAAGGCTCTACAATCGCAGAACATTTCAGAATACATGGCCGCAATAAGGATAGTATCATACTGGATCACTATCTGGAACTTTTGCTTTTCAAATCTCGAGCATTAGGAAATACAAAAGTATACAACCCTCAGACACTTCCCCCTATCTATGAACAATATCGCCGCTGCCTGTTAGCAAGGAATCCCAGAGGTAACCGGGAATTTGTAAAAATACTTATGCTCCATAGAGATTACCATCCTTCACAGGTAACTGAAGCTATTGAAATAGCAATGGAATACAATGTTTACGGATATGACGGGGTACTTAACATACTGGGGCAGACATTGGTTTTAAGCCATAAAGCAGATCCCATTAACAAGGACAAGCTTCAGAGCATTCCGGAAGTTATTGTAACACCTCCTAATCTTGATAAATATAGCATACTGATGACAGGGGGTGATCATTAATGGCCGTTAACAAAATGCTTCTAGAAGCATATTTTAAAAAACTAAAAATGCCTCAGGCTGCCAAGATCTACGAGTCTTTAGCGAGAGAAGCCGCAGATAACAATCTTGATTATGAGGGTTACTTGTTAGGAGTATTGGAACAGGAAGTTCACCAGAGAGAAAACAACCGTATTCAAAGAGGCATACGTCAGGCATGCTTTCCAGTAATTAAAACACTTGAAAGTTTTGATTTTAAAGTAATCCCGTCCCTACGCAAGCCCAAAATATTGAAGTTAATGCAGGGGGAGTATATTGGGAACAGGGAAAACATAATACTTGTAGGTAGCTCTGGTGTAGGTAAAACACATATTGCAACGGCTCTAGGTTATGAAGCCTGCCGTCAGGGTATGAGAGTAAAATTCTATACGGCAGCAGGATTGATAAACGAATTACTTGCAGCACAACAGGAATATCGTTTAAACAAGCTTGAAAAACAGTGGTTGGGGCCACATTTAGTTATTCTGGATGAATTGGGATATGTACCATTCAGTAAGGTAGGTGCGGAATTGCTGTTTCAGTTTTGTTCTTCCCGATATGAAAGAGGTAGTCTAATCATAACTACAAATTTGGAATTTCCAAAATGGACGGAGGTGTTGGGAGATGAACAAATGACTGCGGCTTTATTGGATCGGATAACCCATAATGCCCATATATTAAATATTAATGGTGACAGTTATCGGTTTAAACAGGCCCTTGCCAAACAGACTGAGAATGTTTAAATTTTTATGTATAGGTGGCCTAAAATTTGACCAGCAAGTGGCCTAAATTTCGATTGACATTAACAAGAAGTCAAAAAACACCCAATGGGTAAAATTTATATTAGTTACGGAGTGATATTGTGGAGAATATTCAGAAATTGATTGACGGTTTAATGAATAGTGATGACAAAAAGGCTTATCAATGTTTAAAGCAATTGGAAAATGAAAGTTGCCAATCCAATGTCGTATACCCGTACTTTGATGTGTTTGCAGATATGCTTGAAAATGTGAATTCTTATATAAGGACAAGAGGCATTGTTTTGATTGCTGCAAATGCACAGTGGGATAATGACTATAAAATAGATGAAATTATTGACTAATACCTTCTGCATATTACAGACGATAAGCCGATTACTGCACGGAAATGCATTAAGGTATTGCCTATTGTAGCAAAATACAAGCCGGATTTGAAGCAGGATATTTTGAACGCACTATATCGTGCTAATCCTGCAAGATACAAAGAAAGTATGCAATCGCTGGTGGTAAAAGATATTCAAAAGTGTTTAAACGATATTGAAAATCTACAATCTTGTAAAGGATTTACCCCCAGGAATTAATTTTTAACAGGTATGGTTTATCAAATTTAGCAAATAACATAACGTTTTATTCGTAGAATTTACCTATTTATCTATAAATTCTTATATTAGCTTATCAGCCCAATCTGTGTTTAGTACAAGTTCAAATCTTGTAGAACCAGTACAGGTATAGCCAATCAAATCATATATGGCATCAGAGTTTTTTTCCCTTATGTATTTTACCAATACTTTTGCTAATGTTAGTTCGCATAGTTCTTCCTCAGAGATAGGGGGATTGTGATTAACAGCTTTGTTGAATTCTAGCTCAATAATAAAATAAAAGATAGAATCAACATAACCTTCACAGTAAAGATTAACTGCTGCTTGCAAAATTCTTTTGGTGCTGTAAAACTTTGTTTTAAAGTTTTCTTCGGAAAAATAGCTGTGCAAAAAACCTTTATGGTGAATTATTTTATATATTGAAACTACTGATGATAACAAGTCTTTATATGAATCATCTTTTGGTATTACCTGATACATTTTACAGCCTCCCAAGAAATTAATTTTTATGTTGCCTTAAATGTTATATAATTAAAAATAAAGTAATAATTTTACAAATTAAGTATAGTTGATTTAATTCACGCTTTCAACATAGACTGTAGTATTTATAAATAAAAGCAGGAGGACGTAGCTATGAATGTAAGAATGGCAAACCATAATGATGCTGATACGCTTATAAAGGTTAGGTTTGACTATTTTGCTGTTGAAAAATTGGAAATAGCTGATGATAAGAGAGATTTGATTAATTCTCATTTAAAAGAGTATTACTCAAAGCACTTAAATCTTGATTTTTTTGCTGCTTTCGTTGAGGATGATAGTGGAAATATTGTATCGACAGCATTCTTAGTAATTTTTGAAAAGCCCGCAAATTTATCCTGGCCAACGGGCAAAACAGGAATGATTCTCAATGTTCACACTTATGCTAAATACCGTAAAATGGGATATGCTACAAAGGTAATGAATTTACTGATTCAAGAGGCAAAAAATCAAGATTTATCTTATATTGAGTTATCGGCGTCAGAATTAGGGAAACCATTATATAAGAAGTTAGGTTTTAAAGAATTGGAGCATTCTCATTTTACAGAAATGAAAATGTATTTACTTTGACATAATATTCAAAAAAATGTACAACTCCCCACAAGCTATATAGCCTGTGGGGGTCATAGCCAAAAGGATTTATTGCTAAAAGCTGTTTCATCGCCTCAAGAAATTAAAAAGCCTTCGACAGTCGAAGAAACCTTGCTTGTAAAAGAAAACCTGATTATCAACGGATAGTTTTCCGTTTAAGCAGTCAAGCTGCAAAACCAGTTCAAAAGTCTCAGAAGGCAATAAATTCGCCAGTTTCTTCAAGATGTCCTGATACTTATCGGAGAATTCCATATAGGCAGCAGAACTGGTGAAATCGTCGCCCAAATTATCAATTCTTCTGTCCATACAAGATTGAATGAAAGTTTCCCTGCCCATAAAATCATCGTCATTGTTAAAAATCATATATTCCCCTCCAAAGAAAAAATGGAGGGAAAATTAAAAAGTGCGGATAGGTGTGACCCTACACGCACTTGTTTTATTGCAAAAAAAAGCAAAAGCAAGTATAATAAAAACTGGTTGCTGTGGTGGACGAAAGTCCATACGTGTGGGTGGTAACATCACCTGCATGAGTTTCTGAGTGTTGGCGCACTTAGAAATCATGGCAACTATTTAATTTTCCCTAAAAAGATTATATCTATTATGGGAGATTTTTGCAACAAGTTTATAACATATTTACTTATAGTACAGTCAATGCAGACTCACTGCTAAAGGATTTTTATAACCAACAAATGTAAAATGTTCTTGACATTTTGGATTTTTATATATATGATATATGTAAAGACTTATTTACATTGGAGGTATATCATGAAAATGTTTTTTTCAAAATTAGGCTTTCGTAAAATGGACGAAATGGAGAAGGATATTGCCCTTAAGGCACAAAGAAATGCTTTGATTTATGTTTTATTAGTTTTAGTAATATGGTCTTTGTTCGAATCTTTCAAAGTATATACACAACACGTATCTCTCAATTTAGTACCCGGCTTTTTATTAGTATCTACCAGTTTTGTACTGATTTTATCGCAACTTGTGTTGCAAAAAAGAGCTGTAAAAGGTGATGATGAATATAAAGACACTACTCCAATTTTAAAAATTACCGTAGTAGGGGTAATTGTGGCGGCGATTATTATTTCGATTGGTGCTTTGATAGTCTATTCAGGAGTATAAAAAATGAAAAATAATATTAAACAATTAAGAAAAGCCAAAGGTTTACGTCAAGAGGATATGGCTGTCTCATTAAATGTCTCAAGGCAAACAATAATAGCAATAGAAAACAACAAATATAATCCAACACTGGAGTTAGCTATGAAAATGGCTAGATTATTGGATACGACCATAGAAGAATTATTTGTTTTAGAGTAACTTCCTGGCTTTACCAATATGAAAGTGATTTAATTAGGAATTTGAACGCATATTGTCATACATGTCTGCCGCTTTTCGAATACTTTAGAACTTATATAACCAGACTAATAAAATAGGTAAATATTCATAGTATACTATGAATATTTACCTATAATTATTAATATTGTAAATTTAACATCTATATTGTATATTTATAGTAATAAAAGTGTTATAAGGCAGATGTATGTCAGATGAGAGTTCTATTCGCATGGCGGTAGACAGTGGCTAAAAAAGCTTGGACTATAAAAAATCTTTTTTTAAAGAAATTAGAGGAGAGTTTCTTTTATGTGGAGGTGATAGAATACAAATACAGGAAGTACCGGCTATCTGAGTTTGTACAATCGAACCTTGAAAATTATTATATTGGGCATCATAATATAACAAAAGGTGAAAACCTTATCACTTACAGGTTTTGGCTTTTTACCTATTAAAAAGTACAACATCTAATGTAGAAATATTCTACTTTCATAACAAGAATCAGACCAATTAAGGCATTTTTCAATACCTGCAAGAATGTGTAACATTTCATAAACCTTGCCTTCCTATAGTTTTCATTCATTACTCACAACCTGCTATCCTTATTTAAATTATTGCAAATATCATTGTTCTCAACACTATATATGGAATTAACTGTTATATTATGGAGTTCGCATGGTTTGATACAGTCTTTTGATGTAAATATTTATTAAATATAATAAACATTACATATTAGTATATATTTACATAAAACAAAACACAGGTAGCTAAATACATTTCATTCAAAAGAAAGGGGGAGAGCTGACTTTTTTTGTATTTATTAGTTTTATGAATCAAAAAAATAAAAAATTTAGGAGGTAAATATTATGAAGATTAGAAATATTAAAAAAATAATGATTTTATGTTTACTTATTGCTTTTACGTGTACTTCTCTATTTGTACCACCTGTATCTGCAAATGGTGCCGTAAGTGCTCCGTATAATTGGGATAACGTTAAAATTGGCGGAGGGGGAGGATATGTTTGCGGAATAGTTTATAACCCAACTGAGAAAGGCCTTGTTTATGCCCGTACCGATATGGGCGGAGCATACATAAGAAACAAGCAGACATTAGAATGGGAGCCTATTACCGACTGGGTATCGCCGGATGAATGGAACCTTTTAGGGTGTGAAAGTATAGCTACCGACCCGGTTGATACAAATAGAGTTTATATAGCAGCAGGTACATATACAAACAGCTGGACACCAATGAACGGATATATTCTTCGTTCTGAAGACTACGGTAAAACGTGGGAAAGAACTGAGCTGCCTTTCAAATTCGGAGGAAACATGCCGGGGCGTTCAGTTGGCGAACGTTTGATGATTGATCCAAACAGCAATAACATATTATATTTTGCAGCAAGAAGCGGTAAAGGTCTTTGGAAAAGTACGGACTATGGTAAAACATGGGCAAAGGTCAGCAGCTTCACAAATGTAGGAAACTATGTTGAAGATCCCAAATTTGAATATTCATCGGATAATCTGGGATTATGTTTTGTAACTTTTGATTCATACAAGGGTACTAAAGGTACACCGACTAAGGACATTTATGTAGGTGTTGCTGATAAAAAGAATCCATTGTATGTCAGCCATGATGCAGGAGAAACATGGAGCCCGGTTGAAGGTCAGCCGACAGAAAGTACTTTTACTCAGCATAACAGTAAAGCCTTGAAAATCGGTATTCCTCAACATGCCGTTGTAAACAACAAAGGAATTTTATTTGTTACATATTGTGATAGGGGCGGTCCTTATCAGTGTGACGACGGTGCAATTTATAAATATGATACAAATACAGGTGTTTGGAAAGATATCACACCTCCTTCAGGTAAAAACTGGGATGGTTCACCCAAATATGAAAACTACTACGGATTCTCAGGTTTAAGTGTTGATGCACAAAATCAGGATACCCTTATAATATCTTCACTTCAATCATGGTGGCCTGATAACTTTATTTTCCGTTCAAGAGATGCAGGTGAAACTTGGGATGCTATTTGGGAACACGGTGAGTCATATCCGTCAAGAAACCTCAAATATACAATGGATATTTCAAAAGCACCATGGCTTACTTTTGGAAATAAGATAAACGCAGCAAGCGGTGGTTTGGTAAAAGGCGACGAAATAATGAATTATCCTGCACCAAAGCTTGGCTGGATGATGAGTGCTCTTGCAATCAATCCTTTTGATTCCGACGAAATGATGTATGGTACAGGTGCTACTATTTACGGCTCAAAAAATCTGACAGATTGGGATAGCGGTAAATTAGTAAATATCGAGGTTATGGGAACGGGAGTTGAAGAAACTGCTGTTTTAAGTCTGATATGTCCTCCGGTTAACGGTGTAGAACTGATAAGCGGAGTTGGAGATATCTGTGGATTCGTACATAAAGACTTAAAAACAGGTCCGGACATGATGATGCTATCTCCTAGATTTACCAGCACTACAGGTCTGGATTATGCAGAACTCAATCCGGAAACCATAGTAAGAGTAGGTAATGCAGATAAAGAACAGTATGAGATGATTAAAAAAAGTGTTGCCATTTCTAAAGATGGAGGCGCTACATGGGCTGAAGTTCAGCCAAATATAAGTTATACCTTCCCGGCAAAAACTGAAGATGACATTGTACAGGGTGGTACTGTTGCAGTTTCTGCTGACGGTTCAACATTTGTATGGTCAACAGGCACAAGTCAGGGCGTTGTATGTTTTGAAAATGGCGGCTGGAAAGCAGTCAGTACACTTCCAGCAGGTGCAAATGTTTGCTCGGACAGAGTTAACCCTAAAGTATTCTATGCATATGCAAACAGTACTTTCTATTCAAGTAACGATGGAGGTCAAACCTTCACAGCCGTAAAAACAGATCTTGAGGCTGCTACTTCCAAAATCAAAGCAGTTCCTGGTAAAGAAGGGCATGTTTGGATTCCCGGTTCAACCACAGGTCTTTCCTACACAACTGACGGAGGTAACACTATTAATGAAGTTAATGGCGTTACCAGAGCGGATGTAGTTGGCTTCGGTAAAGCCAAAGCCGGTGAAGATTATCTTGCAATCTATATGTGCGGTGAAAAAGACGGTTTGTATGCAGTTTATCGTTCCGATGATATGGCAAAAAGCTGGGTTAGAGTAAATGACGACCAGCATCAGTATGGCTCGATAAACTACTCAATTACAGGGGATTTAAGAGTTTATGGCCGTGTATTTGTTGCAACAAATGGAAGAGGTATCGTATATGGTGAGCCTAACTCAGATACACCGACTACTATTATCGGAGACATTAATGAGGATGGTCAGGTTGATGCTATCGATTTTGCAGCATTAAAGAAGTATATTCTTAATCCAACGACACTTACCGATAAACAAAAGATTGCCGCTGATGTTAATGGTGATGGCTCGATAAATTCAATTGACTTGGCAAAATTAAAAAGCTTTATATTGGGAATAATCACGCATTTTTAATAAGTTCAATTTAGTTTTTAGTTAAGAGTCAACAGTTAGTGAAGTTATAAAGTAAAAGCAGGCAAGGATATCAATAGATGACACCTTGCCTGCTTTAATTATGGTAAAGTGTAATGAGGTAAACAAATTTTGAATTTGCGCAACTTAAAGTTGCATGTAATTCTTTATAAAGAAACATAAGATTGGTGGAATATGTGTTATTCTTGGTGTAAGCTTGTTTTAACTATTATAAAGGAGAAAAATTATGAGCTTTGGACATAATATTCAATTTTTAAGGAAAATGAGAAACAAGATGACACAGATTATTGGCTGGGATTTTCCGGTTTTGTCACAAGAGCAGATAAATGTGTTTAATATGCATGGTTACGTTGCAGCATTGGTATTGCCGGATAATATAACAAAAACTGATAATGCAATGGATATTGTGTACCAAGAAAAACAAAAATATATCGTTATCACAATAAAAAATCCAATGATAGCACCATTTCGTTTAATTCCCAATGCGTATAAGGTGTTGATGACACATATGCATGTAAATGGTATAAATCATAAGGAGGATAAGAAGTTTATTTCGTGTTTTGAAAAAGAATATGCCATAGACGGGATTTCATATATGGATGTATATATTGCAGTTGAGGAAAAGGAGTCATAATAAATATGGTAAATAATTATAAGAATTCAAACGAATATTTATATGAAGACATCGCTGTGTGGGAAAAAACAGAAGGCATTGAATTAATGAAGTCTATGCCATTAAATGGGAATTACACCCCGAAGATATTAGATTTTGGTTTTGGCTTTGGACAGTATCTTTTTGCAGCAGCATACGCATATCCAAAAGGCATGATTTATGGAATTGATGGTTACGGAATTTGTATTAAAGAAGTTGAAGATAAAATTGAGAAACGAGGAATTACCAATATAAAGATAATTGGTGAAGAGGTAAGTGATTTAAACAGGTTTGAGGATAATTCCATAGATATGGTGCTGTTATATGATACTTTACACGCTAGTTTTTCAAAAAAGAAAATGCTGTTAGACGAAGCCCATCGCGTGTTAAAAAAGGGTGGATGTTTATCTGTTCTTCCTTTTCATCAGGGGAATTGGAGAGATAAAGATGATAATAAGGTAAAATATTCTATTTCTAAGATTAAAGCTGAGATAACGGAATATGGATTTGATTATGTTGGATCATGTAAAGTAAAGGGTGTTCATTGGGAAAAATGTCATACTCTTTATTACATACAAAAAGGAAATATCACTATAGATATGCTTGAACGAATGGATGTAATGAATTTCACTTCGTTTTAATTGAAGTAGTCTGTTTACAATAAAGAAGTGTACCGGATTTTGACGTAATTATCAAAATTGGTACACATCTTTTATTTAAGCAATAATATTAACTTACTTTATTTTGAATTCCTTTCCTTTATAAATCCGTATTGGATTGCCTCTTTCCAAAGCATTATGCTGTTCCCACAGGTTTCTTTTCTGGACAGAGAATTTTGAATCATTCATTTCTCGAATAAGGTTTGACAGTCTGCAAAGTGCAAGTTTTTTATTCATATACTGGGATCTTTCCTCCCTTGCAGTTGCTGTCAGGCCTGTAGGAAGATGAATTGCCCTTACGGCAGTTTCAACCTTGTTTACATTTTGACCTCCGGGACCTGAGCTTCTCATTGATTCAAAACGTACATCCTTTTCACAAAAAGATAGTTTATCGGGTATCTGGAATACGTCAACATTAATAAACCAGTTCTTTCTTTTATGATTGGGACGGTATGGACTTTTGCAAATCCATAAAACCGTACCGCTTTTGATATTATCAATAACCTGATGCTCAGAGCAATCAAGGGAAAGGAGTACGGATTTATAGTTGCCGGATATCTCACCTGGCACTGCATCAATAATGTTGATTTTTATCTGATTCTTATTACATTCATTTTCAAACGCTTTTAAGAAAAGGCTTACTGCAAGTTCACATTCGACAGGGCCTTTCCCTGAACTTATTTGTATCCACATAATTCCTCCTATGCTTTATATGTCAGAATGGGTTTAAACGTTGCAATTACTTCTATTAATCGGAATTCCAGAAGGCTTTCAATCACAGTATCAATATTCTTATACGCTTCAGGAGCTTCCTCAAAAAGAAGGTTGCTGTTATTACAAATGACTTTTCCTTTATATTTAGTGTATTTTATAGTTTCTTTTGTGTATTTGTTTTCCAGCTTAGCTCTGCACACACTTCGTTCCCATTTCCGGCCTGCACCGTGTGACAGGGAATACCCTGAAATATCGGTATTGCTTGTGGGCATAACCAGATAGGTTAGTGAACCTCTTGAACCCGGTATTACAACAGCACCCGTATCACAGGCAGAAGCACCTTTTCTGTGAATATACCGTGGGGTTTTGTCATATTCCTTTATGCAGATACCATTATGACAGGTGTCAGATAACTTTATTGTCTGAGTACTAATACCAAGAAGCTTAAGAAACCGATATGCAATTAAGTCTCTATTGATTGCTGCCCAATGAATTGCATCGTTGTGCTTTTTCATATACTCTTTTGCTCCCTGTGAAGTAACAGAAAGTCCATCCTGAGACTGATACACTAAGAGACTATCTTCCAGAATGGCTTGACCGTAGCCTCTTGAGCCGCTGTGAACCAATAACATAATCTTGGCTTTATCGTATCCCAGTTGTCCAAAGACTTCTTGGTTGAATATAGTTTCAACCTCCTGAAGTTCGGCAAAATGATTTCCACCCCCGATTGTTCCCAGACTTGTGCCCAAAGGAGATTTACTTACATCCTCAAACTCGCTCGGCAACCGTATTTCCTTTAGGCTTTCGAAACTCTCGGCTTTTTTTACCAGCCGTTCCGTTTTTAACTTTCTTTTATCAAGTTCAGTCATAAACAAGGCCATTCCACAGCCGATATCATTGCCTACCAGATGAGGGTATATAATTCCCTCAGTAATTATAGCAGCACCTACCGGGGTTTTGCCGGGATGCAAATCAGGCAGTCCTACCGCATTCACTACTCCCGGAAGGGAGGCTATGCCGTTAAGTTGACTCACAGCACAGTGTTCTAACCAATTCTTTTCAGATGAAATTATTGTGACATTATTCATATATATTTTTGTAACTCCTTACATTCAATATTGTTTAATCTCTAAAAGGACATAAAAATACCGTGATTTAATGTAACCACGGTTATTTTTGCAATAAAAAAACACGATACCCATCGTGTAACTTGTAAAGCATATTATTTACTAATCAGGTGACGGCTACAAAGTGCATGTAAAATGCACTATAAATTCAACCACAAAAGCATACTGAAATAAAAAGCAAATGATTGCTGCAAATTTGCTTTTGGGTCCTATATTGAGTTATATATAAAGTACCTCATTATTAGTTTTTACTGTCATTTTCAACACTCCTTTAACCTGATTTTATAAATATAGCTTTATTAACATATTAATCTAGGACAAACCTCTTTGTCAATAATTGTAACTAAATTGAAATGGATATCACTTAATATTGAATACCTTCAAAATGCAAAATATATAAAAACATACAATATTTTTAATAATAATGTCATATTTTGGTTGACTTTTATTATATCGAATGACAAAATTAAAAGTACTTAATAATTTTCCATATACTTATAATCAAATTTAATAAGGAGGAAGTACTATGAAGAAAGCACTTTCTGCCATTGTTGCTGTAGCCATGCTGATGAGTTCATTTGTAACATCATTTGCAGCATCAGATAAAACGATGGAAACAGCTCCGCAAACATTTAAAGACCTAAATGGCCACTGGGCATCAGATGCTATCTACAAATGGTCAGAACAGGGTGTTATTAAGGGACATGACGGACTTTTCAGACCCAATGATTCAATAACCAGAGGGGAAATGGCATGTATTCTCGATAACATTATGGACTACAAATCTGCTTCAAAGAATACTTTTTCAGATTTAGAAGCAGGGAAGTTCTATACCAATGCAGTTCTAAAGGTAAATGCTGCAGGAATTATTAATGGTGATGGAGCATCACTCCTTCGTCCAACAGATAAGATAACAAGAGAAGAAGCAGTAGTAATGATGGCAAAAGCATTTGCAGTAAATGAAGGAACTACTTCCAATACTCAATTTGCTGATAAAAAAGAAGTATCATCTTGGGCTAAAACTTCTGTATTTGGGATGGAAGCCAAGGGTTATGTAAATGGAAATAAGGGCAAGTTTAATCCAAAAACAAATATTACAAGAGCAGAAATTGTAGCAATCTTAAATAATATTGTAAAAGGCTATTATACAAAAGCAGGTACTTATAACGACAATGTAGCCGGAACGGTAGTTATAAAGGTACCTGATGTAAAACTAAAGGGAGCTAATATAACAGAGAATCTGATTATTGCAGAAGGTGTAGGTGAAGGAGATGTCACTCTTGACAGTGTAACCGTTAAGGGTAAAACTGTAGTTAGGGGTGGTGGTGAAAATTCCATACATATTACCGGTACTTCAAATATCTCAAATATCAAAATTGAAAAAGTTAATGATAAACTGAGAATAGCAATTTCAGAGGGCAACACTGTAAAAGAAATTGAAATTGCGAAAGGTGAAGAAATTATAGTTACAGGTTCCGTTGGAACCTTGGAGATAGGAATTCCAAATGTAGTTGTTAAAGCCATTGCAGCAAATATTTCAGACACAAAGGTTGCAAGTGCCAACGCTACCCTTTTGGTAGATAAGCAATCAAAAATAAAATCAGTTTCTGTAATTAATTCAGCAGAAAATACTTCAATAAAAGCTGAAAAGGGTGCTGTTGTCAATACAATCTTTTCAGAGGCAGAAACTACTGTCAGCGGTGAAGGAACTGTAGAGCAAGTTCTTCTCAAGGCAGGTGCAAATAATTCCAGTGTTACAACACCCAACACGCATATAACAGCGTCAGCAGGTGTAACAGGAGCAACCGCTGGAGGAGTGCCTGTCACAGGTGGAACTTCAGTTGTAAATAATAATACAGGAAGTGGAACAACAAGTGGTACAACAACGCCTAATCAAGGAAATAACGGCGGTGGTACTCCAACAACAGTAAAGGTTAGTTCTATTAGTGTTTCACCTGAGTCAATGACCTTGAAAGCAGGTGAAGCAACGGGAACAATAACAGCAACAATTAGTCCTTCAAATGCAACAAACAAAAATATAATCTGGTCATCCAGCAATAAAACCGTTGCAACCGTTAATAACGGTATAGTAACTCCATTGGCAGAAGGTACAACTATAATTTCAGCTGTATCAGCTGAAGATGCTTCTATAAAAGCTACGACTATCGTAACCGTTAATAAAGCAGACATGACACCGCCTGTACTTTCTGACGGAACAGTTGAAAATCTGGGTACAGAGACTGGCACAACAGCTACATTGAAATATAAAGTTACACAAGAGAAAGGAACCGTTAAATACTATTATTTAGTAAAAGATGCAAGTGCAAGTGCTCCTGACATAGCGACGATTAAAGCTTCAAATACAAAAGGGACAGCTTCAGGAAATCTTGTGTTTTATGTTATTAATTTGTCAGACTTGACACCCAATCAAAAATACACAGCATATATAGTAATTGAAGATGCTTCAGGTAATACCTCTGATATCCTCACCATTACAGACATAAATCCTTATTGTAAAGACATGACACCGCCTGTACTTTCTGACGGAACAGTTGAAAATCTGGGTACAGAGACTGGCACAACAGCTACATTGAAATATAAAGTTACACAAGAGAAAGGAACCGTTAAATACTATTATTTAGTAAAAGATGCAAGTACAAGTGCTCCTGACACAGCGGCGATTAAAGCTTCAAATACAACAGGGACAGCTTCAGGAAATCCTGAGTTTTATGTGATTAATTTGACAGACTTGACACCCAATCAAAAATACACAGCATATATAGTAATGGAAGATGCATCAGGTAATTCTTCTAATATCCTCACCATTACAGACATAAATCCTTATTCAAATTTTGTTTTAGAAAAGTTGGGTACTCCAAATGTAACACTATCCCCAAATACTTCAGGCGGACTTACTTATACTATTACTGCGGCTGATATGGCGGAAGACAGCAACATAAAAGAATATTCCTTAGAGATTGCTGCATACTCAGCGCCGGAAACTCCTGTAGAGACACTACTTACGTTAACAGTTCCGAAGGACAAACTTTCAGGGATAATAACAACTGATAATGGTATTGTTGCCGGAAACTCCTATGTTGCACGAGTCAAGGCTATTGTAACAGACAGTAATACGCAGTATCAGAATTCCGATTTCAGTGCATACACCGATGCGGTAGTTGCTTCTATAAAGTTGAGTATGCAGGTGGGTTATGTATCTAACTTTAACAAGGATTCAGCTGTTAAGAATATACAATTTTCATTCTCCGGCTCTAATGGTGCATCGGCGAGTGACTTGACTATTGATACAACTAAAATAAGTGTTATGATAGGCTCTGAAAAACATCAATTATCAAGTTACACGAAGGCTGGAAAACCAGATGAACCCGGAACTTATGAATTATTGTACGGCAATGTTCCTGGATATGTAAAAATAAATTTAACTGATGCGGACTATAATGCAATTACAGGAGATGCTAACTTTACTTCACCAACCGGAATTAATAAAATAGTGGCTGATTTGGGATGGGCAAGCGTAAAAGATAAAGTTAGCGGAGATGCTTCTGAGTCTTCGATTAATTTTTCAAAGAATTTGACAATCGTAAACAATTCCGACGAGTATATTGCTAAATACCTGTTAGACGGTAGTTATTATAAATTACAAGGTAATAAAATTCAAGATTTAAGTTACTCTGTATCAAAAATCATTTTTTATAGTGAATTTGTTACAGAACCTGAAAAAGGATATACAGCAGAAATGGAGATTACTCCTGCTGACTCAAGTGTTACCTTTGAAGACAGCAGTTGGGAAAAATACTCACAAGACGAAATGCCAACAGATTTTGCCCAAACAGATAAATATTGTAAAGTAACCTCAGCAGATACTGACCGTGTTATGATAGATGAAACCTACTACAAGGTAGCCAGAGGGGTTGCAGGCAGAATAAACAGTTTATTGACTTTTAAGGATGGTTTAATCAATAATGAAAAGGTTGATTACACAGATTCATTAATGTTCAAATTCAAAGATAATGGAGCCATAGAATCTATTAAAGTAATTGGAGACGTAACCATTGGAACTGATTTGGTGGGTCATTTTGCCGAAAGTGGTATTCCCGTTTATCTAGATTCTGATACCGCAAAACTTACCGTTATCGGTGAATGCACAATTGGTGATATTATTGTAAAGAATGCTTTGAAAGGTTCTAATGCAATAGATATAATGGGTGGTAAAGTAGGAAACATTACCTTAGCTGATGGAGTTAAATTGAGTATAAAAGGCAGCGAGGGTGTGACAAAGGTTGGAAATATCAGCGGCACAGGTACTTATACTGTTGCTATTACTGTGAGTTCACAAAATAATAGAAAGGTATCAATCGGTGACGTTGAGCTGGGAAGCAGCGGAACGTTGGATTTTTACCAGAATAATGACAGTGATTTATTAGCGAAATATCTTAATATCGGAAAGGTAACAGCGACAGCCGGTGCAGTTATTAATATACCAAATGCTGAAAATGTGGAGTGCAATCCATATGGCTGGTTTACAAAATTTAAGGATTTAGCTGATATAGTTACTTTTAAAATTAGTTCTGAAATATATACTCCTCCAACAAGTCAGATAACAATTAACGGGAACAGCAGCTATGTACCAACACTGATGCATGGTGTAATTAACTACTATGACCCTGAAATTTGGAAATGGAGATTTTTCTTTACAGATGCCATTATTTCAAAAGAGGACTTGGAAAACGACAGTAAAACCTTCAAATTTTCTGCCATTAATGAAGAACATAAGAGTAGTTTAGTTGAGTAGAACCAAGAATAAATATGAAAACCGCAGGGAGCATACCAAAATTAGACTCCCTGCGGTTTTTTTATATAATATTAACGAATCTTTTAATTTATACTTTTAAAAGGATACTGTGAAGGATTATTGTACCATTTCCAATAAAAACCGTTTGGAACATAGTTAGCAATATCGGAAGCACTCTTGCCTGTAATTTGTGCAATAATGTTTAAACTCTGAGTAAAAACTTTAAAGTCGTCAGTATAACCTCTATTGGGGTCTAGATAGATTCCGCTAGTAGGATTGTAAGAAGTTGAAGTTCCATTTGTAAAGAATGTCTTAAGTGTATTCCAACCAAGTGGAGGTAAACCTGCTGAAGCATCACCGTAAACCATTCTTAAATAAATGCCGGCCGTAGCAAAGAGTTCGTACCCTTTTGCGTTTTCAGTTGGATTGGAGATATATTCTGCCAATTTAGAATCGTAGAATTGTTTATAGCTTATTCCTTGATATGTTGGAATATTAGATGTGTCTGTTGTCCAAAAACGAACCTTTATATTATTTTGTACAGCAGTATATGCTGCACGGACATTAGCAAATACTTCATCATTAAAGTTCCATATACGGTTATGGTCTGTATTATATGTATGTCCGAGTTCATGAAGTTGGCTATGTTCTACAGCATCTTGAGTAACAGCATAGTGGAAAGTAAAGTTGGAGGCTACTGCGTTAAAAATGCACGGTATACCTGCATATGCAAAATCTACCTTGGTTTGCTCCTCTAAAGCCGTATCATTAAGCATATAAATCTGACTTATTCTTGAATCATTAATACCGGTTAATTCTTTTAGTTTTTGCGTAGCACCATTTAATTTACTACCCCAACTATCTAATGCTGAATCGCTTACAGAATAGTTTACCAGTTGACTTACAGGTACCGCAGCTACAAAGTCTGAGTGAGAAACTGTTTTATAGCTTGAGTCTTGTTTTAGTGTAAGGCCTGCAAATTCAACTGTTCCTTTAGTGTCACAGCAATAGCCTCCAAGATTACAATCAAGATATGTTAAACCCGATGACGAAGAAATGAAATGAAAATCGAGTTTTATCCATCCGTCAGTACTATTTGCTGAGTTTAATAATTGTGTGGTATATGTTTTTGAGTTTGACTGCTGATTAATATTATCAAATCTGGAAAATCCGAAAGGGCCTTTATTAGTATAACCCATATGATTAGGGTTTATTTCAATATTCGTTGCCTTAACATAACCTGACATAACATAAGGAGTATTTGGTATTAAGTTTAAGGATGTTGAATATGCCCCGTATCCGTAAGTAGAAGAACTTAAAGTAACACCATCAGCCTGAAAAGTACTTCCGTTATAAGTAACATCAAGCTTTCCGGGAACTGCTGTTGGTGCATTTGTATTCCAATATGCTGATACGTGCCAATTTGGGGGTTGTAGAGTACTATCAAATCCCACAGCAGGTGTGTCACTTGTCACATTGACCTGAGCGTTGGCAAGTGGAGTAAATAAAAAAGTTCCAGATAGAGTAAATGCTAGCATTACTAAAAATACTAATTTTTTGTAATTTTTCATTAACATAACGACCTCCTAGATATTATATTTCGGATAAATGAATTATTACTTAGATTTTTTAGGGGCATATTTTTTCAGTACAATAGCCGAGGAAAAGTAAAAAATAGTTCATTTATTCTTTTTTACATATTAGCAAGCTTGTTAACAACTACATTCTATATTTTTACATTTGCCATTACAATATACAAAATACACAATAAATTACATTTAGTGACACGAAATACCATACATGTTTAAATATTAATACATTTAGTAATATAGGCTAATACAATTTATAAAAAATTGACATAGATGTAATATTATCGTAAAAATATAAGTATTGCATGTGTAAAAGCACATGTAATAGTCTAACATTAGCTTGGCTGCTGTTAGATAATTTTACATTATTTAAGGAGGGAAAACTCATGAGAAATCTCGGTAAAAAGCTTACTGCTACAAAGGAAACTGTACAAGCATATGCTTACTGTATGTGTACCGGTTGCGGTTGCTATTGCAACTGTTGGGGTGATGCATCCCTTTCCAGTTCTCTGTTTAGCAGTACAAAGTACAGCTCCAGCGATGCTTCTTACTCTAGCAGGAGAAATTAAGCAAAAGCTACATAGCTGGATATCTGAAAACGAAGTTTCCGCAATTTATCGGAAAATACTGCAATAAAGGCTGAAAAGGGTGCAGTTGTTAACACAATATTTTCAGATGCAGAAACTACTGTTAGTGGTGAAGGAACTGTAGAGCAAGTTCTTCTCAAGGCAGGTGCAAATAATTCTCGTGTTATCACACCCAACACTCATGTAACGGCGTCAACAGGTGTAACAGGAGCAACCGCGGGAGGAGTGCCTATAACGGGTGGAACTTCAGTTGTAAATAATAATACAGGAAGTGGTACTACAACGCCTAGTCAAGGAGATAATGGAAGTAACGGAAATAACGGTGGTGGTACTCCGGCACCAGTAAAGGTTAATTCTATTAGTGTTTCGCCTGAGTCAATGACCTTGATAGCAGGTGAAGCAACGGGAACAATAACAGCAACAATTAGTCCTTCAAATGCAACAAACAAAAATATAATCTGGTCATCCAGCAATAAAACCGTTGCAACCGTTAATAACGGTATAGTAACTCCATTGGCAGAAGGTACAACTATAATTTCAGCTGTCTCGGCGGACGACTCTGCTAAAAGGCAACGGCTACATTAAAATATAAAGCTACACAAGAGAAAGGAACCGTTAAATACTATTATTTAGTAAAAGATGCAAGTGCAAGTGTTCCTAGTATAGTGGAGATTAAAGCATCAGATAAAATAGGGACAGCTTCAGGAAACCCTGAGTTTTATACGATTAATCTCACAGGCTTGACACCAAATCAAAAATACACAGCATATATAGTAACGGAAGATGCTTCAGGTAATACCTCTAATATACTCTCAATTACCGACATAAATCCATATTCAAATTTTGTTTTAATAAAATTAGGTACTCCAAGTGTAACACTATCCCCAAATACTTCTGAAACAGGCGGACTTGCTTATACAATCACTGCAGCTAATGTCGCAGAAGACAGCAACATAAAAGAATACTCCTTAGATATTGCTGCATACTCGGCGCCGGAAACTCCTATGTTGCACGAGTGAAGGCTATTGTAACAGACAGTAATACGCAGTATCAGAATTCCGATTTCAGTGCATACACCGATGCGGCAGTTGCTTCTATAAAGCTGAGTATGCAGGTGGGTTATGTATCTAACTTTAACAAGGATTCAGCTGTTAAGAATATACAATTTTTTTTCTCCGGCTCTAATGGTGCATCGGCGAGTGACTTGACTATTGATACAACAAAAATAAGTGTTATGATAGGCTCTGAAAAACATCAATTATCAAGTTACACGAAGGTTGGAAAACCAGATGAACCCGGAACTTATGAATTATTGTACGGCAATGTTCCTGGATATGTAAAAATAAATTTAACTGATGCGGACTATAATGCAATTATAGGTGATGCTAACTTTACCTCACCAACCGGAACTAATAAAATAGTGGCTGATTTGGGATGGGCAAGCATAAAAGGTACAGTTAGCGGAAAGGCTTCTGAGTATACGATAAAATTTTCAAGAAATTTGACAATCGTTAATAATTCGGATGAAATTGCTAAATATCAGTTGCCTCAAAATTATCATTATAAATTACAAAGTAATAAAATTCAAGATTTGGGTTATTCTGCATTACTTATTACTTTTTATAGTGAATTAGTTGCAGATTCCAGTACAGAGCCAACTAAAGGATATAAAATAACAAAGAATATTACTCCTGCTGACTCAAGCATTAGCTTTAGTGAAAGCGATATTTGGACAAGACTATCTACTGCCGAAACGCCAACAGACTTTGCTCCAACAGATAATTATTACAAAGTAACAAGTGCTGATACTGAACGAGTTATGATAGGTGGAGTTTACTACAAGGTAGCCAGAGGCGTAGCTGGCAGAATAAATAGCATGTTGACCATTAAGGAAGGTCAAACGGTTTATTACTCAGATTCATTAATGAGATAATGGAGTCTTAGAATCTATTAAAGTAATTGGAGACGTAACCATTGAAATTGATTTGATGGGTCACTTTGCCGAAAGTGGTATTCCCGTTTATTAGATTCTGATACCGCAAAACTTACAATCATCGGTGGAAACACACTTGGTGATATTATTGTAAAGAATGCTTTAAAAAGTTCTTATGCAATAGATATAATGGGCGGTGAAGTAGGAAACATTACCTTAGCTGATGGAGTTACACTCAGTATACAGGGCAGTGAGGGTGTTACAAAAGTTGGAAATATCAGCGGCACAGGTACTTATACTGTTGCTATTACTGTGAGTTCACAAAATAATAGAAAGGTATCAATCGGTGACGTTGAGCTGGGAAGCAGCGGAACGTTGGATTTTTACCAGAATAATGACAGTGATTTATCAGAGGAGTATTTTACTATAGGAAAGGTAACAGCTGCAGCCGGTGCAGTCATTAATATACCAAATGCTGAAAATGTGGAGTGCAATCCATATGGCTGGTTTACAAAGTTTAAGGATTTAGCTGATATAGTTACTTTTAAAATTGGTTTAGAAATATATACTCCTCCCACAAGCCAGATAACAATTAACGAAACAGCAGCTATGTACCAACACTGATGCATGGTGTAATTAACTACTATAACCCTGAAATTGGGAAATGGAGATTTTTCTTTACAGATGCCATTATTTCAAAAGAGGACTTGGAAAACGACAGTAAAACCTTCAAATTTTCTGCCATTAATGAAGAACATAAGAGTAGTTTAGTTGATTAACTAATCGACTGAATTGGACATATATTCTGCTAATTTAGAATTATATAATTGTTTATGTCCTATTCCTTGATATGTAGCAGTATGATATAAATAAAAAAATGCCCAGTTAGTGGCTATTTACCACTAACTGGGCATCTACATAAAAATCAATAATGACTAATTATATGTTATTTGGATCTTGTGGGTTATATGCTTTAAAACGAGATTGTGAAGGATTATAATACCATCTGTAATAGAAACCATCTGGAATGTACTTAATAATTTCGGACATACTCTTATGAGAAATTTGTGCAATAATGTCCAAACCGTTCATAAATACTTTAAAGTCATCAGTATAAGTCAAATTAGGGTCTAACTTTATTTCATTAGTAGGAGTGTAAGAAGCTCCATGTGAAAAGAATTCCTTAAATACATCCCAACCAAGTGCAGGTAAATTGGCTGAAGTATCGCCATAAACCATTCTTAAATAAATATCACCCATAGCTTTTTGATCGTAACCGTTTCTGTTTACTGTTGAATTAGATGCATAATCTGCCCATGCAGAATCATAGTGTTGTTTATATTCAATTCCTCTATATACCTTTGAATTAGGAGCGCAAACCACATTAATATTGCTTTCTATAGCAGCATATGCAGCACGAACATTAGTAAATATTTCATCATCAAAGTTCCATTTACGATTAAGGTCTGTATTATATGTATGTGAGATTTCATGAATTTGTGAATGTTCTACGGCATCCTGATTAAGAGCATATTGCATAGTAAACTCGGAGCAGGCTGTGCTAAAGTGGCAAGGTAGAATTCCACCAAAATATGCGTATGCATAAGGTTCATTGTAGTCATCATCTAAAGTTTTATTATTATGCATGAAACACTGAGTTACTCCTAAATCATCTTGACTAGTTAATTGTCTAAGTTTTTGAGTAACAGAGTTTAGTTTAAGACCCCAATTATCAAATTCCGTATCGCTTACAGAGTATTCTTCCAGTTGACTTACAGGAACCGCAGCTACAAAGTCTGAGTGAGAAACTGTTTTATAGCTGGAGTCTTCTTTTAATGTAACACCTGCAAATTCAACTTTCCCTTTAGCATCATAAGCCAAATTACCAAGATGTAAATTAATTACTGCATCTGTTTGTGGACGAGAAATAAAATGAAACTCAAGTTTTTTCCATCCATCAGTAGCATTTCCTGCTGAGTTTAATAAGCGTGCGGTTTTTATTACTTCTGTATTATAATAATCTTTATATTTCACAGAAAATCCGAAAGGGCTTGGATTTTTATTTGCTAAATGGCTGGGGTTTATTGCAAGATCGGATACTCTGACATAGCCTGACATCACATAAGGTGTATTTGGTTTTAAGCTTACGGTTGTTCTATATACACTATATGCGTATTGATCATTAGTTAAAGTAACACCATCAGCATTAAAAGTACTTCCGTCACAAGTAACAGAAAGCTTTCCGGGAGTTGCTGTTAGCTTATGCGTATTAAAAAGTCCCTCTGCTTCCCAGGCACTTGTAGCAAGAGTACTATCAAATCCCACAGCAGGTGTGTCAGATATTACATTAACCTGAGCGTTTGCAAGTGGAGTAAATAAAAAAGTTCCAGATAGAGTAAATGCTAGCATTACTAAAAATACCAATTTCTTGTAATTTTTTATTAACATAACGACCTCCTAGATATTATATTTCGGATAAATGAATTATTACTTAGGTTTTTTAGGGGCATATTTTTTCAGAACAATAGCCGAGGAAAAGTAAAAAATAGTTCATTTATTCTTTGTTTACATATTAGCAAGCTTGTTAACAACTACATTCTATATTTTTACATTTTCCATTACAATATACAAAATACACAATTAATTACATTTAATGACACGAAATACCATACATGTTTAAATATTAATACATTTAATAATATGAAAATACATTTGCATATAAATTGACATAGATGTAATAATATGGTAAAAATATAGGTATTGCATGTGTAAAAGCACATGTAATAGTCTAACATTAGCTTGGCTGCTGTTAGATAATTTTACATTATTTAAGGAGGGAAAACTCATGAGAAATCTCGGTAAAAAGCTTACTGCTACAAAGGAAACTGTACAAGCATATGCTTACTGTATGTGTACCGGCTGCGGTTGCTATTGCAACTGTTGGGGTGATGCATCCCTTTCCAGTTCTCTGTTTAGCAGTACAAAGTACAGCTCCAGCGATGCTTCTTACTCTAGCAGGAGAAATTAAGCAAAAGCTACATAGCTGGATATCTGAAAACGAAGTTTCCGCAATTTATCGGAAACTTCGTTTCCTTAATAATATTTTTTACTTCAAAACAAAAGTGAGGGAAATATGAAGAATAATAGTACCCCATTCGTACACTTTTTTAAAACCCACAAAGCTAACTACATTTATGACTTTAATACAAATGCTATTTTGAAAGTTAATAGTGATGTATATGATGATATTCAACAGTTTGTGGAAACAGGAGAACTAAATTCTACATGTCCTGATTCAAAAGAAGTGATTAGTTCAATACAACGTCAGGGCTACTTAAATTCATTCCGGTGGAAAGAGATTTTGCATCCGGCAAGCAAACTACTGCCATATTACCTTGATAATTGTATGCAAATGCTTACACTTCAGGTAACTCAGGCTTGTAATCTAAGGTGTGCATATTGTACATATTCAGGTAATTTTGTGAACAGACACCACTCAAATGTAAGAATGAGTTATGATACTGCAAAAAAAGCAGTTGATTTTTATATAAAACATTCTACGAATACCGATAAACTAAACTTTGGTTTTTACGGCGGCGAGCCGCTTCTGGAGTTTGAGCTTATTAAAAACGTAATAGAGTATATAGAAAAAAACAGCGAGGGGAAGGAAAAGGGGTATAATCTAACCACTAATGCTACTTTATTAAATGAAGAAATTGTTTCTTTTTTACAGGAATATGATGTCAGGCTAACAATCAGCATAGATGGTCCAAAGGAGATACACGATAAAAATCGTATCAAGAAGGACTGTTCCGGCTCATTCGATACAATCATAGAAAATATTAAAATGATATCAGAAAAATTTCCTTCCTATGGGGATAAAGTCATGTTTAATTGTGTACTTGACCCACGGAACGATTTTGGATGTATAAATGAATTTTTTACAAACTATGAAGGAATTAATGGGTTTTACTCAAGCTTTGCCCATATTGCCAAAGAATATATCATAAATGATGTATATGATACAGCCGAAGAATATTCAAAACAGTATGATTATGAAGTTTTTAAGCTGTTTATGTCAAAAATAGGGCGCTTGGATAAAAAACATGTATCCAAGATTGTAGAGGCCTACTATCTTAATATTAAAAATGCTATGATAGATAACCGTCCCGTTACTGCAGGTATGGCAAAGATTGGGCATCATGGAGGGCCGTGTATAGCAGGAATGCACAAGTTGTTTGTTAATGCACAGGGAGATTTTTATCCTTGTGAAAAAGTAAGTGAATGCTCAGAAGCAATGAAAATTGGAAGTATTGATAGTGGTTTCAACCAGGATAAAATCTACCAATTAATAAACATAGGACAGTTAACGGAGAACCAGTGTAAAGGGTGCTGGGCTGCAAAGTTTTGTTATTTATGTGCGTTATTTGCTGATGATTCAGGTAATTTATCAATAGATAGAAAGATGTTCTATTGTAAGCAAGTTAGAGAAAATGTAGAGCAACAATTAAAGGAATACTGTTTATTAAAGGAAATGAACTTCGATGAAGAAGATGTGTATATACTTTAGAAATATACAGGAGGATAAATATGAGCAAAAAAAAGAGGGCAATTTTATACCCTTACGATTTTAAAAGTTTTCCACTTGTAAAGAATTCAGCTCTTATAACCGATTATGAGATTGTCAGAACAGTATCACCTAATGGTTGGGGTCTGACAGAGACTGATGCAGGACATATAGCAGGGCTTAGTACGGGGCATGTTGTAAATGGAGATTTTAGTGGCAGCTTGGAGAATTGTGATACTGTAATATTTACTGAATCCTATATTGAATTAAACTATACCAAAGTATTGAGACCGAAAGTTTTTGAGGCAGCTGAAAAGGGAAAAGATATATTGTGTTTTCTTTCCTTGGAGAAAAATCAGGTAGAAGAAATAGAAGACTACTGCGAAAAAAAAGGAGTAGACTTTACCTATTTTCCAAGTCATGGTCAGGCTTTTTATCTAGGAAATACAGAGCCAAAGGTTTCAGCCGGATATTCTATTAAAGAGCCTAAAGTCCCTGTGGTGTTAGTGTTTGGAAACGGAGAACGTGCAAATAAGTTTGATATACAACTGACTTTGCGTAAGTTTTTTCTGGAAAATGGCTATAAGGTTGGCCAGATAGGCTCCAGACATTATTGCGAAATGTTAGGTTTTCACTCATTTCCAAGATTTATGTTTGACAAACAAATAGATAATGTTGAGAAGATTCAAAGCTTTAACCGTTTTGTAATAGAGTTGGAGAAGAGGGAGGACCCCGATATTATTGTAATAGGTGTTCCCGGAGGAATTATGCCATATACCGATAAATATCATAACCACTTTGGTTTGGTAAACTATATGGTATCCCAAGCGGTATCCCCTGATTTTTCAATATTTAGCACCTTGTTCGAAGATTACTTTCCGGAGTATTTTAAGCAAATCAAACTTTCTATTAAGTACAAATTCGGATACGATGTGAATGCCTTTAACCTTTCCAATACAAAAATCAGCTGGGATGCCACTGCTGCAAAAGATACCATACAGTATATTACTCTGGCGAAGCCTGCCATTGATAATAATGCAGAGAAGTATAAGCGAGAGGGTCTGCCGGTGTTTAACTCAATTAATGTCCATGATTCGTTAAAACTATACGAATACTTGTTAGACGAATTAGGTCAAAATGCAGAGGTAAAAAGTGTTTAGAAGGGGGCATATAATGGAGCGGGAAGAAGTAGTCAAAAAACTGATAAATATGTTTAATGATATGTTTAATAAAAAAATAGATAACACAATGTCTGACGAACACTATTTTTCCAATAAATTAGGTATCTCCCCCAGAGAACTGGTTTATTATTTTCTGGAGGTTGAAACGCAATATGGTGTTCGGATACCGGAGAAATGTATTGCTGACGGCAGTTTTTGTACAATTAATAAAACAGCTGATATTTTGCTTTCACTTAATTAAGTTTGTCCATTATTCTAAAATCCCCTTTAGGACAACCTTTTTAAAGGTTGTCCTAAAGGGGATTTTAACATTTGTATAATAGTATTCAAAAAAAGAAACCCTAGTTTTCCGCTACACTATATTGCTAATTTATTTCATAATTTCCATGTCATTTTGTATGACATTTCACAATTGATATAAAATGTAAGATGTGTAATAATATAGTTGGAAAAATTTTTTTCCAATTAGAAGAGAGAGGTAACTAAAGGAAGTATTTGTCTATGGTTACTATAAAATGTTTTATTGTTTAACTTTTATTTACCGAAAGGGGATGCTAAATGCAAAACAAGAAAAAATTATGGCTATTAGTAGTAATAGCATTGGTATTTCAGATTATCTCACCAATAAATTTTGTATCGGCGGATACAGATGAAATACCGCAAAACCAGATTAAAGTTACTACAGCGAACTTGAAAGTTATGGATGGAGGTACTGAAATACTGCCAAACGGTAATCAGTATGATAATGTTCCGACAAATGCTACCTTTAAAATTGAGTATGCATTTAAATTACTTGATGATGACGGTGCCGGTACCGAATACCATTATCATAAAAATCAAACTCATACAATTACTTTACCGGCGGGTATAGTTTTTAGTGTTCCTTCCGAGGGTATACCAATTAAGGATGCCAGTAATACTCAAATGGGTGTGGTGACCTGCAGCGGTTCTTCTATTATAGTAACCTTTAATGACTATGTAGATGATTCATCCAATAACAGTGATATGGGATGTTCATTTACAATAAATGGTTCTTTTGATAGTAGTATAAATAATAACCCTTCTCCGGACCCTGTAAAATTCATTTTTGCTGGTAATGCCATAACTATTAGATTCCATCAGGAACCCCAGACGCCTCCAGACCCGGATTTAGTTGTTGATACCTACAAGTCAGGGGTTTATGATCCTCAAAATAATCTGATAACCTGGACGGTCAAAGTAAAACCAACAAATACCACAGGGAAAAATATTAGCGTAGAGGATGTATATAGTAATAATCAGCAATATGTCAGTGACTCATTTGCAGTTGATGGTGTACCGACTTCTGCCGATTTAGTTGTTGATACATCAGCACATAAACTTACATATGTATTCCCGGAAGACATAGGCATGGGAGTAGAAAAAGTAATTACATACCAAACAACACTGGCACAGGATTCTTTTAATGCAGAAGACAGCAGCCATGAAAGTGTTGAGTATGTTAACACTGCTACAATAAAACAGGGTACCGATGTCAAAGGTACAGCTGCTGCAAAGGTTGCTCTGAATTGGATTCAAAAGAACGGTCAAGTCGATCAAAATAATTATAGACTTATTCACTGGACTATTAATTTTAATAATGATTCAGTAGCCGAAGATAGCAAGCATTATACAACGACATCCAGTCAAAGTATGACTAATCCTGTAATTACTGACACTCTTCCGGATGGGTTAGATTTAGTTGAAGATTCTGTAAAAATAAATAATAATCCTGTTACCAGTTTAGGAACGTCTGATTTATATACATATGTGGCTAATAAATTAACTTATAGTCATATCGGCACATTAACAGGACGACAGGTATTAACTTTTGATACATTAGTTTCAGATTATAACACTGCCTTAAATCAGAACGGCGGTAAAGTATATAATAATACTGCAAATATTACTTGGGATGAAAATACAACCTATGGAACTCCATCCGATGGACTGGGAGTAGGTATAGGGTTAAGCGTAATAGCCAAATCAGCAGGAAGCAAAATATCTTTTGAAAAAGATAAAAATGATATTATTACATGGACCATATATGTCAATCGAAATAAAATTGACATGGTAGACCCTATTGTAACTGATGATTTTCCTTCCGGTGTTGAATATGTAGCTGATTCTTTTGACATAAATGATAAAACCGGGGAGAGTTTCAATGGTACACTAACAACCACCGCATCTAGTATAAAATATGATTTTGGAAATAGAACCATTAATAGTACATACACAATTACTTTCCGTACCAAAGTAACGGATTACACTAAATTTTTTAGTAATAGCAGTACAGGTGGCGTAATTAGTTTTACAAACACAGCTAAACTCGAAAGCTCCAGCGTCGCAGGAGGAGTTCAGACATCAGGCCCGGCTACTCAGGTTTTTGACAGCGAAGTAATTAAAAAGACTGTACAGACGCAATATAACTATATAACTCGCAGAGTAAAGTGGAATATAACAGTTAATAAAAACAAAATACCCCTTACAAAGGCAGAAATTAATGATACCATACCAACAGGAATGAAGTTTATAAGCGGTAGCTTTAAAGTACTGGATAGTAAAGGAAATACTGTAACCGACAGTGCGGGGGCTTTGACGTATCTTAATAAAGAAGATTCTGATACTGTTGGCAAAGATACTTTTCAATATATATTCAACGGAATTTCAGATTGTGAAACCTACAATATATCTTATGAAACTGAGATGAAGGAAAGTTATCTTAAAGCTAATCAATTTCCTACACAGAATTTTACTAATAATGTCAGTATCAGTATTATTGTAGATAATAAGGTCAAGACAGTAAGCTCATCAGCAACACAGGTCATAAAGAATCCAATTGTAAATAAGACATCACAATACATAAAAGGTGCAGACAGTATTGATTGGGTTGTGCCTATAAATACAGGCAAGGTAAGTTGGGATGGAATAACTTTAACAGATAATCTACAAAATGAATTAGAATTGGATATGGATACTGTAAAGTTATATGAAATGAATCTGAATGCGGACGGAACATTAACAAAGGTTAATCCTTTGTCTCCATTGCCAAAAACGGTCTATTCTGTGGCTTACAGCAGTAAAACCTTCACACTGACTTTAAAAGGCCCTGTCACAGGGGCGTATCAACTGGAATTTACTACAGACGTACTTACAGACAACGCAACTGTAAAAAACAGTATAACCTTTCAGGGTTCGGCATTTAGTGCAGGCAGTACTGCAAGTACTGTTAGGGTTGATGTGAATGATTCAAGTGCTGTTGGGTATGCTAAACGAGGGCAAATATCCATCATAAAAGAGGATACCGATGATAGCGGCAAAAAGCTTAGTGGAGCAGAGTTTGCTCTATATGATATAAACAAACAATTAGTAACAACAAAAACAACAGATATAGACGGTAAGGCTGATTTCACTTCACTTAAATTCAGAACCTTTTATATTGGTGAGACTAAAGCCCCAGATGGTTACTTGATAAATACAGAACTGCAAAAAGTAAAAATTAATTCGGAAACTCCTTATGTTATAACCTTTAAAAACCAAAAGGCAACTGCAAAGATAGAGTTCCATAAGCAGAGTGCGGGAGGCCAACCTCTGGGTGGAGCGGAGTTTACGCTATATAACAAAAGCAATGGGGCTGTTGTAAAAACTGCTTTAAGTGACAGTTTGGGGAAAGTTTTATTCAGTGATATTCCTAAAGGTGAATATACTATAAAAGAGACAAAAGCACCATCGGGATACTATGCTTCAAACGACGTTATACTGGCAACTGTAGATACCAAGGCAGACAAAACAGGTATGGCAGTTACTCTTTCTAAAAATGTAATTAAGAATAGTCCAATTCCGGGAGTATCTTTCGGTGATTTAGTTCTAACGAAAACAGATGAGAACGGTAAAATATTGCCGGAAGCAAAATTTGTACTATTAAACGCAGGCGGAACAATAATTCAATCGGGAATAACACAAAATGACGGTAAACTCAGGTTTAATAATTTGGTTGCAGGACAATATAGCCTTCGTGAAACGGAAGCTCCTGAAGGCTATGAACTCAACAAAAATGATTACCCTGTTAATGTAACAACAGGAGATACTAAAGCAATAACTGTTGTAAATAACACAAAGAAACAGTATGGAGCAATTGAAGTCCAAAAGAACGATGAAGGCGGAAATCCTTTAGAGGGTGCGGAGTTTACTTTGTTTGATAATGCAGGCAAAGCAGTCGCCAAATCAATAACCGGTAAATCAGGTATAGTATCATTCAGCAATATCCCGGTAGGAAGTTATAAAATTGTTGAAAGTAAAGCTCCGGAAGGATACGTTGCTTCTACTGTTTCCATTAGCGTAGTAGTTCAAAGCAACAGTACAAAAAAGATTACTTTTGTAAATAAGAAGAAAGATGCCGGATTGCCCGGAACCGACATCCCTCAAGAGAAGGGAACTTCTAAAATAATTATTAATAAAGTAGATATCAAGAATAAACCTTTATCAGGTGCTGAATTTACTCTGTTTGATTCAAAAGGTAATATTATAGCAAAAGCAGTTTCGGGAGCCGATGGACAGGCGGTTTTCTCCAACCTTAAACCGGGTAACTATCAAGTACAAGAATCAAAAGCTCCTAAAGGTTATGTTATAGATACTAAAAAGCTGGATATCAAGTTGGATAAAAAGGAAACATTAAAACTTGATTTTAGAAACAGGAGAGTTGAGGATTTACAAGACGAAGATGTACCTTTTGGGTGGTTTGATGATGGTAATCCGGATAAAGATGATGGTAAGCCAAACAATCCAAACAGCACTAAAAATGACCATAAAAAAGGAACACTTCCGCAGGCGGGAGAAATGATGGATACATATATGCTGTTATTGTCAGGTGCTGTATTAGTTATTTCAGGTACAACACTGCTCATTAATTCCAGAAAGAGAAAGCTTTCTAAAGAGTGAGATTAGGTTTGATTGGAGAAAGCAATGTTCAAAAAATTAATACCTTGGATTCTAATAGTATTGGGCTGCTTAATAATTGGATTTGCAATATATCTTAAAGCTGATACTTATTGGAACCAGCATAAACTCATAAATCAGTATGAGAAATATTGCGAGAATATAAAGAATCAAAAAGGGGGACCTTCGGATAATAATCCGGAGGTTTCTCTTGATAGTAATAAACCTACCGAAAAAAAGTTACCTGACACTATAATGAATCCTGACCAAGAAAATGAGAAAAAAGAGGAGGAAAGAAAGCTCCCGAAGATTATAGGAATTATGAGTATCCCAAAATTAGATTTAAAAGTAGCTATTGGTGACGGTTCATCCAATGCAGCAATGAGATACACTGTTGGACATTTCTTAGAAACAGCTTACCCCGGTGAAAATGGAAATTTTGCAGTAATTGGGCATAGAAGTTATAAATACGGACAGTTCTTTAACAGATTGGATGAACTGGAAAAAGGAGATTCTATTGGTATCAAGAGTGGCACAAAGACATATGAATATATTGTTACAGAAAAAATCGTAGTCAAGCCTGAAGACACGTGGGTACTTAATACTACTGCAAAACCAACAATTACTTTAATCACCTGTTCACCAATTAGAATTGCAACACATAGACTGGTAGTAAAGGGAGTACTTAATAAAATTAATTAGGTAGTAATACCTATATACATATTAAGCACCACATGCTAAAATTTAATTGTAATATGATTGCGGTGACTTTCCACCGACAAAGGCAAACTAATCGAAAGATTAGGACGCAAAACTATAGGGTCTTACTCATTTGAGTTGATAGCCAGTTACCGAAAGGGGAGTTTTTTATGTTTAAAAAACTATCTGCAATACTGTCACTAGTGTTGGTTTTATCAATATTTTTCTCTACAACCGTTGTACGAGGAGAATCAACAGCAATTGATAAAAGTAATCTTAGAAACGGCATTATTAGTATTAATTATTCATCTGATTCCGGTGCCAAAACTAAGGTTGTAATTACCAAAGATGGCGTCAAATACACATATAATTTAAACAATAATGGTGTTTACCCATTGACATTGGGGGATGGGGATTATGATGTTTCCGTTTGGGAGAACATAGAAGGAAATTCTTATCAGCTGATAGAAGACGATACGATTACCCTTGATTTAAAGGACAAAAATAAAGTGTTTCTCCAGTCAATCCAATTAATAAATTGGAATAATGATATGGAGGTTATAAAGAAAGCTGCAAGCTTAACAAAGAACCTTAAAACTGATAATGAAAAAGCAATTGCAATTTATAATTATGTAGTTAAAAATTATAAATATGATTATAGCAAGATTTCAAAAGTAAGTGCTGATTATATTACGGATATACCTACTGTATATAAAAAGTCTAAAGGCATTTGTTATGATTTTGCAGTGATTTACTCAGCAATGTTAAGAAGTGTGGGGATTCCGGCAAAAATGGTTACAGGATATAAATCCGATATAAAAACTTACCATGCATGGAATGAGGTATATATCAAGGAAATTAACAAGTGGGTTACCATAGATACTACGTATGATTCTACAAAACTGAGTAATAACAAAAAAGTTTCAATGATTAAACAAAATAGTGATTATAAAGTTATGAAAATATATTAGTACATAAAAGGCCAAAGGCGAGTTAAACAAATAACTCGCTTTTTTTGTCCCCAAAATCCCTTACAAACCTTCCCGCCATAAAATACACTTGCAAAAGTATAAATATCTATAGTACAGTTAATCTATAGACTTAAAATATTATGTAAATAAAAGGAAATATATGGTAAAAATCTGTACTAATGGAGGTCTTTTCTGTGAAAAAGAACTTGTTGGATCTGGATTATATAATAAACGCCGATAACTATAGAAATATTCAGGATTCAATTGCTGATTCCACAGATATGGCTATTATTACGGTGGATTACAAGGGTAAACCCATAACTCATCATAGCAAATGTACAAATTTATGTAAATTTGTACGTTCTCATCCTGAACTGTCCCTCATATGCGAAAAGTGTGATTCCAGAGGAGGTCTGGAGGCAGCTCGGTTAAATCAGCCCTATATATACTTGTGCCATATGGGGATAGTGGATTTTGCCATACCCATAGCAGTTGACGGGCAGTACCTTGGTGCTGTTATGGGAGGTCAGGTTCGAGTTGAAGATGCCTCGGAAATGGAATCACTAGAGAAAATTACCAGCCAAAAAACAGATATTCTTGATTATATCAATAAAAATGAACTTGAAGATTTGTACAAAAGTCTGCCGGTAATGAAGCTTCAAAAGGTACGAGCCAATGCTGCAATGATATATAACATCTGTAACTATATTGTAGGCGAAGCAGTTCTGAAAATAAACCTTAGCGATGGGGCTATTTCAAAGGAAGCACACTATAATCATTATCAGCATAACAAAACGTCTGTAAATACGGAAAGCTGGAATACAGGCATATCTGAAAAAAATAAAAGTGATATAAGCAACCGGGAAAATATTATTCTTAAACCGGCTCTTGATTATATAGAAAAATACTATACCCGAAATATCAGCCTTAATAATATGGCCAGCTTATGCAATATCAGTACAAGTTATTTCAGTAAGCTGTTCAGAAGAACAATAGGCGATAATTTCTCAAATCACATAAACAGAATCAGAATAAAAAAAGCCAGAGAACTCCTTGAAACCACTGATATTCCCATAACAAATATAGCGTTGGATTTGGGCTTTGAAGACAGCGGCTATTTTATTAAAGTCTTTAAAAAATTCGAGGGAGTTACACCTTCTAAATTCAGAAACGATGCTCTTTGATAAAAAATACATAAAAAATTTGTGCTGATTTTTACTATCATTGCGCAATTTTACTATTGATTTTTCCCAAAACTGTGCTTTTATGTTCAAGTTCCTGACCACTCCTTAAATTATAATGAAAATGTAATTAGTATTTAATTTCATTTCTATATTAAATTTAAAGGAGTGGTTTATTTTTATGAAAAAAGTAATGATATCACCATCAAAATATATACAGGGTGAGGATGAACTGTATAATTTAGGAACCTATGCAAAGGAATTTTCCAACAGGGCATTACTGGTAGCCTCAAAGGTAGACCAATCAAGAGTACAGAATTATATTGATAAAGCATTGGAAACAGATTCCTTTGATATAGTGTATGGAGAGTTTGGAGAAGAGTGTACAAAAAAAGAAATAGCAAGATTGCAAAAACTTGCTGAAGATAAAAACTGCGGAGTATTTATCGGTTTAGGAGGCGGAAAGGCTCTGGATACAGCTAAAGCAGCTTCCTTCCTTTCAAAGAAGCCTGTAATTATTGTTCCTACCATAGCATCCACAGATGCTCCCACAAGTAAGCTTGCTATAATATATAACGAAAAAAGCGAATTTGAAGAATACTTCCATCTGCAAAAGAATCCTGATCTTGTACTTGTTGATACAGGGATTATCTCAAAGGCTCCGGTAAGGTTCCTTATAGCAGGTATGGGGGATGCGCTTTCCACATATTTTGAGGCAAGGTCTTGTATAAGATCCGGCGCAAACAACATGCCCGGAGGCAAAAGCACCAAGGCTGCATACGCATTAGCAACACTTTGCTTTGAAACACTGATGGAGGAATCCTTGAAAGCAAAGGCAGCTTGTGAAATGAAAGTTGTTACACCTGCACTTGAAAATATAGTTGAAGCAAACATACTGCTAAGTGGTCTGGGCTTTGAAAGCAGCGGTCTTGCAGCAGCACATGCAGTTCACAACGGTCTTACCGTACTTGAGGAAACTCATCATTATATGCATGGTGAAAAAGTATCCTTTGGAACAGTTGTTCATTTGGTACTGGAAAATGCACCACAAGAAGAAATAGACAATGTAATTGGATATTGTAAATCTGTAGGTCTTCCAACTTGTCTTAAAGACCTTGGAATTGTTCAGGTAACAGAAGAAAAAATCATGGCTATAGCAGAAGCTGCCACTGCCGAAGGTGAAACAATACACAACATGCCTTTCCCTGTTAAGGCAAAGGACGTATATGCTGCAATAATGACTGCCGACAAACTAGGCCAATAGAATAGGAGTAAACGCATATGAAAAAAATAATCAATAAAGTTGAAGATATAGTCATTGAAATGTGCGAGGGAATTGTAAAGGCGCATCCTGAGCAACTTGCTTTCAGTAAAAAATATAAAATTATTAAAAGAAAACACTTGAATAAAGACAAGGTTACACTCATCAGTGGTGGCGGTAGCGGACACGAACCTGCTCATGCAGGTTTTGTAGGTAAAGGTATGCTGGATGTAGCAGTTTGCGGAGACGTATTTGCATCTCCATCCACCATACAGGTTTACAATGCTATTCTGGAGACAGAGTCTGACAAGGGTACGCTTCTCATAATAAAGAACTACTCAGGAGACTGCATGAATTTTGACGCAGCGGCTGAGATGGCGGAAGATGATGATATTGTTGTTGATAAAGTTTATGTAAACGATGATGTGGCAGTTAAAGACAGCTTGTACACTGTTGGAAGAAGAGGAGTTGCCGGAACAGTATTTGTTCATAAACTTGCCGGTGCTGCTGCTGAACAGGGTATGGATTTAAAGCAGGTTAAGGAAGTAGCACAAAAGGTAATAAATAACGTACGTTCAATCGGTTTTGCATTGACTTCCTGTACCGTTCCGGCAAAGGGAACACCAACATTTTGCCTTAATGATGATGAGATTGAATTTGGTGTAGGAATTCATGGTGAACCCGGAATTGCCCGTGAAAAGATTGCTACTGCAGAAGAATTGGCCGTTAGAATGGTAGATTTAGTGACCAAGGATCTCCCAATAGTTTCAGGAGACGAAGTTGCTCTTCTGGTTAATGGTCTTGGAGGAACACCGTTGCAGGAACTATATTTACTCAATAATTCAGTTGCTGCTGCCCTTGAAAATAAAAATATAAAGATATACAAAACCTTTGTGGGCAACTATATGACCGCAATAGATATGGCAGGTGCTTCCATATCACTGCTTAAGCTGGATGATGAGCTTAAGAGTTATTTGGATGCTTCAGCTGATACTCCGGCACTAAAAATCTAAAAAACGAGAGGAAGTACAAGATATGTTGACTACTAAAAAAATAACAGAGCTTGTTATGAATATGGCAGATGTTATCATAGCAAACGAGGTGTATTTTTGTGAACTGGATTCTGTTGCGGGTGACGGAGATTTTGGAATGTCAGTTGCAAAGGGATTTAAGCAGTTGAAGCAGGAGTGGAATGACGTTTCTCAGGAAAATATAGGGGCATTCCTTAAGGGCTGCGGAATGATAATTACCGAGTACTGTGGCGGAGCGTCAGGGCCAATATGGGGGTCTGCTTTCAGAAGTGCTGCAAAGTACGCAGGTGATAAGACTGAACTAGATTTACCGGGATTGGCAGCACTTATGCAAAGCGCGGTAGAGGGTATTCAAAAGAGAGGCGGAGCAAAGTTAGGTGATAAAACTCTGTTGGATGCCTTAATTCCTGCTACTGAATCCTTAAAAGCCAGTGCTGAAAAAGGTGAAGAAATGTTGTCTGCAATGAAGGCTGCTGCTGAAGCTGCTGTTGCAGGCGGAGAAAAAACAAAAACTATGGTGGCGACAAAAGGCAGAGCCAGCTATGTAGGCGAAAGAAGTGTAAACTATCCTGATGCAGGAGCAGTTGCTATAGGAGTAATTTTTACTGAGTTGACAAAGGATTTAAATTTGGCTTAAAAAATTTAATTAAAGATAATTGAACTCAATACTAAAAATATCAAGACCGTATAAAATACTTAATTTTTATACGGTCTTATTATTTTAACTCATTGAATCTAATTAATTAAATCCTTTAAAAATATGTTGACATACCACAGTGAAATGCAATATAATTTATACATAAAGAGACGAAAGATGTCGAAATCCATAGATAAATTTAAAAAAATTTGGAAATTGAATTAAAAAGATTAATCAAATATAAAAGTTGCAAAATAATTATTTTCAGGAGGGGAATAAGTTATGGATAACCAATTTGAATTTTTTATGCCTACCAAAATATGTTTTGAGGCCGGAATATCTAAGAAAGTTGATAAGTATATCAGCGGAAAGAATGTTCTGATTATTTCAGACCCTTTTCTCTATCAGTCCGGTGTTGCAAAACAGATCGGAGAAGGTATGTCAGGTAAAAATGTTGCCTACTTTAGTGATGTGGAGCCTAATCCTTCATGTGAAAGCGTTGATAAAGCAGCAGAAGTTGCAAGAGCTATAAACGCTGATTGCGTTATCGGTTTAGGTGGCGGAAGCGCTCTTGATATTTCAAAAATAGTTTCCTGTCTGGTTACAAACGAAGGCAGCATTTATGACTATTACAGCGGCGGCAGCAGGACACTGTCAAAGAGACAGGCAACTCTGGTATGTATTCCAACAACTGCCGGAACAGGCAGCGAAGTAACAAATGTTGGTGTATATACAAACAAAAAGGCCGGCATAAAAATGCCAATGGTTAATAATGAATTCTGGCCTGACTATTCAATAATTGACTGTGAGCTTACATATACCTTGCCGGCTCCGGTTACGGCATCTACAGGAATGGATGCTTTCTGCCATGCGATTGAAGCATACTGGAACAAGGCATCACAGCCAATTTGCGATATGCTTGCAATTGGTGCTATGAAGCTGATACTTGACAATATAAAAACTGCGTACAGCGAACCTACAAATAAGGAAGCAAGAGCAGCAATGATTAAGGCCAGTCTGATTGCAGGAATTGCCTTCAGCCAGACAAGAACAACCGGTATACACGCATTAAGTTTTCCATTAACAACAGAATTTGGAGCAAACCATGGAACTGCCTGCTCCATAACTCTTCCTGCATTTATAAAAATCAGCGGACAGCAGGCTGAAGCAAAAATGAAAGCTCTGACAGATTACCTTGGCTTTGAAAGTCTGGAGAAATTCTCCGAAGCAATTGAAGAGCTTATGAAAGGTATGAATATGCCTGTACGTTTACACCAAATCGGAGTTAAGGAAACTGACTTAGAGCATATAACAGAAGTTGGTCTTGGAGCTGCGATTATACAGTTAACTCCGGCTGAAATGAATAAGGAAACAGTTTATAAACTTCTTAAATCAATTCTATAATGAAAAATTAAAATAAATTAATGATTATTTGGTAGTCAAAGATTTGGAGGTAGCAAATGGATAACAAAATTGAAATGCTTGAAAGCAGAGCATGTGAAATACGGAAGTTAACCATACAAACCATTGGGAAACTTGGTGTTGGACATATAGGTGGAGCATTATCACTCTGTGAAGTTTTGTCAGCACTTTATTTTGAAGTTATGAACATTGATTCAAATGATTCAAAAATGGAAAACAGAGACAGGTTGGTTTTATCAAAAGGCCATGGAGGTCCGGCACTGTATTCGGCACTGGCATTAAAGGGTTTTATTCCAATGGAGGAATTAGATACCCTGAACAAGCCTAATACAAACCTTCCAAGCCACTGTGACATGAAGAGAACAAATGGTATCGACATGTCGACAGGTTCACTGGGCCAAGGATTTTCAGCTTCAACAGGAATGGCGGTTGCAGCTAAAATGGATAAGAAAAGTCTTTATGTATACTCAATTATCGGAGATGGAGAGAGTCAGGAAGGGCAGATTTGGGAAGCAGCCATGCTGGCAGGCAGCAGAGGCCTTGACAATATCATAGCCTTTACAGATTACAATAAAATGCAGATTGACGGTCTGATAGAGGAAGTAAATGGACTTGAACCTCTGGACAGGAAATGGGAAGCTTTTGGCTGGCATGTACAAACAATTGACGGACATGATTTAAAACAAATTTTATATGCCATTGACAATGCTAAGAAGATTAAAGGAAAACCACATATGATTATTTTAAATACCATTAAGGGTAAGGGTGGATTTTTCTGTGAAAATAGTGTTGCCTCTCATAATATGCCTATTTCCGATGATACATGGAAAAAGGCCGTGGAATTACTGGATAAAAGGGAGGATGCATAATTATGGTACTTGAAAACAGATGGTTAAGAGAGACCTATGTAGACCTGCTGATAGAATATGCAAAGCAGGATGAAAGACTTGTTATAGTAGAAGCTGACCTTATGAAGGCGGCTGGAACTACACGCTTTGGTGAAACTTTTCCCGAAAGAACTATAAACTGCGGCGTTCAGGAAGCAAATATGATTGGAGTTGCAGCAGGAATGTCTGCAATGGGAAAAGTACCGTTTACTCATACCTTTACTCCTTTTTCTACAAGACGTGTATGTGATCAGGTTACATTATCAGTTGCTTATGCAGGACTGAATGTAAAGATTATGGGTAGTGACCCCGGAGTGACTGCAGAGCTTAATGGCGGTACTCATATGAGTATGGAAGATGTAGCAATTATGAGAAATATACCGGATATGATTATATACGAACCCGTAGACAGCGCTCAGTTAAAGAAGATTTTCCCACAAATATTAGAGCATTACGGCCCTGTATATATAAGGTTGTTAAGAAGAAATGCAGTTCAGATATTTGATGACAATACTGAATTCAAACTTGGTAAGGGTATTGTTATTAAAGAGGGAAAAGATGTTACCATTCTGGCAAGCGGAATAATGGTGGCGGAGGCTTTGAAGGCAGCTCAAACACTGTCTGCAAAAGGAATAGACGCAGAAATAATAAATATTCATACAATTAAACCTTTAGATGAAGAACTTGTGCTGCAAAGTGCAAGAAAGACGGGAGCAGTTGTAACCGCCGAAAATCATTCCATACTCAACGGATTGGGAGGAGCAGTTGCAGAATACCTCAGCGAAAACTATCCTGTTCCAGTACAGAGAGTTGGAGTAAAGGATACCTTTGGAGAAGTAGGTTTTACAGACTTTCTGAAAGAAAAATATGGACTTACTGAAAAAGAAATAGTTCTGGCAGCTGAAAAAGCCATAGCCATGAAAAGATAAGGGGGATTTTATGAAAAAAATAATTATTGGTTCCGACAAATCAGGTTTTCCATTAAAGGAAGCTATAAAAGCACATTTGACACAGTTGGGTTATGAAGTTACTGACGGTGGCACACTCAACGAAGAGGAACCCAAACCATATTTTGAAGTAGCTTCGGCAGTTGCAAAGAGAGTATCAGACGGGGAATTTGAAAGAGCTGTATTAATCTGCGGTACCGGTATGGGAGTATCAATTGTTGCTAATAAGCACAAGGGAGTGTATGCAGCAGTTTGTGAAAATACATATGCTGCTGAAAAAGCCAGAGCTATAAACGATGCTAACATTTTATGCCTTGGCGGCTGGCTTACTGCCGAAATTGTGGGCTGTGCCATGGTAGACACCTTCCTTAATACGGAATTTACACAGAACCTTGAAGAATGGCGAGCAAAGAATTTAAGAAATGCAAGAATACAAGTTAAAAATATTGAAGATGAGATTTATAAATAAACCAAACAACCAAAACAAATAACCAAAACAATTAAGAAAAGTGAGGGAAACTTCTATGAAATATTTTTTAGACAGTGCAAAACTGGACGAAATCAAGTATGCATACGAAAATTTTTGTATTGATGGTGTTACAACTAACCCAAAACATATTCAATTAAGCGGAAAGCCTTTTATGCAGGTTGTTAAAGATGTAGCAGCATGGATAAAGGAAGAAGGAATTGAGGGTATGGATAAGTTTCCAGTATCCTTCGAAATCAATCCACATCATGATAAGTGGGAGGATATAGTTGAAGCAGCTAAGGAAGTCGCATCTTATTCACCAAACTACGTAATAAAGCTTCCTTGTACAGAACAGGGACTGATTGCCGCTAAAAAGCTTGAAAAAATGGGAATAAGAACAAACGTTACACTGGTATTTTCTCCATCACAGGCAATTCCTGTAGGAAAACTTGGAGCTAAGTTTGTTTCACCTTTCGTAGGCTGGAAGGAAAACAGCGGTGACAACTCAATAGATTATATTTCTGACATTATTGATATATACAGAAACTACGGCTTTGATACTGAAATAATTGTTGCAGCAGTAAGAAACGGTAAGCAAATCGGTGATTTCGCAGCCCTGGGTGCAGACATTGTAACCTGTGGACTGGATGTATACAAGGCAAGCTTTGAGCATCCTTTTACAGCATATGGATTAGGTGTATTCAGAAATGCTTGGGATGGTACAGCAAAAGAATAATATTACGAACGCTGTATGCGTAGATGGGAGATACTATGAAACAAAAAGTTAAACTTGGAGTTGTTTGTCTGACCAGAACTACTTATGAATACAAGACAGCACAGGCAATGTATACAAAAACAATTGAAGACTTGAAAAAGCTGCCTGATGTGGACTATACGTTTATTGAAGAATGCGTAATTGAAATACAAGATGCAGAAGATGCAGCGGTTAAGCTTTTAGCAGCAAATGTAGATGGTGTTGTTATAATAAGCGGTACTTTCCATTTAGGACATCTGGCCTTGATTTTTGCAAAATACATTAAAAAGCCATTTTTACTCTGGGCGTACAATGAGCTTCCTTACGACGGCGGTAAAATTCGTCTGAATGCTGTCTGCGGTTTGAACCTCAATGCTTCCAATCTTTATAAGACAGGAAAGGATGACTACTCCTGCACTATAGGAGACAGCATTGACGAAAAATGGGTAGATGCCTTGAGAGTAAAGGTTGCTCTCCAAAATGCAAGGGTAGGACTTGTAGGCTATCGTGCACACGGATTCTTTAATGTTGGTGTTGATGACATGGATATCTATCAGAAAACAGGCATTTTGATAGACCATTATGAAATTGCTGATATGTTTTCACAGCCTGTTACAGATGTTGAAATTGAAGAAGAAGAAAAGGAAGTCCGCTCTTTATTCATATGTAAGGAAGTAAATGATACACAGGTTAAAAAAGTTGCTCAGCTTTGTGTAAGTGCTACTAAGTTTGTTGAGAAAAATGGCCTTACGGCAGTAGCAGTAAGATGCTGGCCGGAATTTGCAGCAAATTACGGAATTTCACCTTGTGCAGCAATGTCTATTCTTCAATCAAAAGGAATAATTTTATCCTGTGAGGGTGACGTTGAAGGTGCTCTATCCATGTTGGCAGGAGCTGCATTGGGTGCTGAAACACCATTCCTTGCAGACCTTTCACAAGTTGATCTCCAGGAAGATTTTGCTCTTATGTGGCATTGCGGTGTTGCACCGGCTAATCTGTGGGACGGAAAGAGTGAAAGAACACTGGATACTTATTTTGCCGGAGGTAAAGGTGTAACTGCAGGGTTTGTAATGAAAGAGGGACATGTTAATCTTATAAGGTTTGACACTGCCCGCGGAAAAACAAGAATGTTCCTTGCAGCAGGTGAGTCAATAGAAATGAAGAAACAGCTCTGCGGAACTTACACAAAGGTAAAATTTGAACAGAACATAAATGACTTGCTCAATACAGTAACAGAAACAGGTGTCGCACACCATCTGGCTATGCTGTACGGAGAGTACAGAGATGTATTGAGACTGGCAGCAAAAATGATGAATTACGAAGTTATAGAGTAGTAAAAATATAGGGCAATTACTTTTCAGATAACAAACTGATGGTAATTGCCTTAACAAAAGCATTTAAAAAATACAGGGGGTTAAATTATGAGCACATTTAAGGGCAAATTACATGAAACGGTAGTTAAATTTCCAAATACGGATATATGGATGGATTCCTGTGGTGAAAACGAACTGAACTACGCATTGGAGAGAGGCTGTGTTGGTGCTACAAGTAATCCTGCTATAGTAGGTTCTGTTATCAAGGGAGAATTGGCTATTTGGGAAAAGCGTATAAAAGAAATGGTTGCAGAAAGAAAAGACATGACTGAAGAAGATGTGGCATGGGCTCTGATTTATGAAATAGGTAAACTTAGATCAAAAAAGCTTCTTTCTATTTTCAGTGAGTCAAAGGGTAAAAAGGGCAGACTGTCAATTCAGACTAATCCCAAGTATTACAGAGATACTGAAAAAATGTTACAGCAAGCAGATGTTATCAATAGCCTTGGCGAAAATATGCAGGTAAAAATGCCTGCCTCAGAAGCAGGAATTAAGGCAATGGAAGAGGCAACTTACAGAGGAATCAGTATTAATGCAACTGTTTCTTTCACTGTTGCACAGGCTGTTGCAGTTGCCGAAGCTGTTGAAAGAGGTTTAAAGAGAAGAGAAGCTGAAGGTCTGTCAACTGACGCTATGTCACCTGTTTGCACAATAATGATAGGCAGGACTGATGACTGGATGAAGAAATATGCTGACGAAAATGATATAATTGTTGATCCTGAAATCATGGAATGGTCAGGGGTTGCTGTTATGAAAGAAGCCTACAGAATATTTAAGGAAAGAGGCTATAAAACCAGATTGCTTTCAGCGGCATGCAGAAACCATCACCATTGGTCACAATTAATAGGTGGGGATTTGTCAATGACTATTCCTTTCAACTGGCATAAAAAACTGAACTCATGTGAAATCGAAGTTGTAAGCAGAATTGAAATACCTGTTAAAGAAGAATACATGAATCAACTCAAAAAGCTTAGCGAATTTCAAAAATCCTTTGACGAATTTGGAATGAAGTATAACGAATTCGAAAAATATGGCGGCTTCAGAACCACAGTATCCGGGTTTATTGGCGGTTATGACGAATTATTAAAACTTGTAAGGGGATACATGATTTAATGAAAATAAAACAAACAGCTCCTTTATTGCTATTAGCATTCATATGGGGATGCTATTATGTCGCAAGTCAAAAAGCCGTCTCGGAAATGTCAGTTTTTACAGTGGGAATTGTTATTAGATTTATAACTATGGTTCTTTTAACTGTAATAATGTTTAAAAGAAACGAGCTAAAGCTTTTATTAAATACAAAAGGCATTCTATTTAGATTAATACTGATTGGTGTTCTGGGTTTTTCCCTTGATTTAACAGCCTTTATTGGACTTAGTCTTTCCCATGCAGGGGCAGGAACAGCTTTGCTAAAATGTGATATTATCTTTGTTAATTTAATTTCTGTTATAATATACAAGGAAAAATTCACGAAGCTGGACTGGACATACACCTTTATAATGCTATTTGGTGTTCTTATGGTTATGGGAATTGATTTCAGTAAGTTCAAAATTGGGAATAAAGCAGATATATTCTTTATATTGAGCGCATTATTTGTATCCATCAACGCCTTTGTAATTAAAAGCGTTCAGTTGGACAAGAAGAATCCTGCGGCGGATAATGTAGTAGCTTATTATAATAATTTTATTACTATGATTATGTTTATTGGCACGTCGATATTTATGGGTACCATGGGACAACTCAGCAGGCTGACTGAAAACAGGCCGCTGTTGGTGGCGATATTGGTCGCAGGCTTGGGACAGACTCTCATCTATATTGTATATTATTATAACCTTAGACGTTTCCCTGTTTGGATTGTTAAAGTATTCCTGCTTTTGATGCCGATAGTTGCGACAATAGTAGCCTTTCTCCTGTTTGGAGATGTTATGGTGTCGGGCCAGTATATTGGAATAGCAATAGTTTTAGCAGGAGCGTTTGGAATATTGCTTGAGCAAAAGAAAAAAGCTGAAATGCAAAAAAGCTGAACTGATTAAGGTATAGAGACTGATGTACAGAGAATAAATTATATTCACTGTGCATCAGTTATTTTTTTGCCATTAAAATAATAAATGCGGGTTCTGAAGAACCCGCAAGTTATGCAAAATATAATTTAATCCTTTGTATCTATTAAGCCGCCGTTTTCAAAGAAAAAGTTTATTATGGTTGAAGCAGGCCCTTGAGTTTCCAATTGCAGATTGAAGCTGCTGAAGGTTACTTTTTCATAACCTGAGTAATTTGATAAATGTATATACAGATTCTTTCGGAATTTTTCGTTTTCAAAAAGTTCGCCGTACAAAATTATTGATTTTGGGTCAAACAAGCACATTGCATTTTTTATTGCAATAGACAGAAAATAAATAGACCTGTCAAGAATGTCCTCTATCAATTTATCTCCATCATAGTATGCTTTTATTATATTTTTTATATTTATATTTTCTGTGTTTCCGTCTGTGTATGAGAAGAGATATGGCGTCAGCTTGTTTGATAATATATTGGCGGCATTTCTTTCGATAGCATCGTATCCGGCGATGGTTTCAAGACAACCTCGGTTACCGCATTCACATATTGCACCGTTGGGGTCTGCGATAGTATGACCCAGTTGAATTGCATTGAAATCATAAACACTTAATGTGTCCTGATAAAATACTCTGGCTGCTCCCACACCGGGGCCGTATTTTATAAACAGCATATCCTTGGGATGCTCCATGTTTGCAAAAAAACTTTCTCCATGTGCCAGAGAACAGATATTGTTTGTTAATATTGCGGGAACCTTCATTCTTTTCTGAATATATTCAACAACATTAACATTATCCTCCCAGACGTTATAAGAATTAATGCTCACTCCGGCTCTGGAATTTACAATACCCTTAACACTTACACCGACACCCAGAATAGTTCTCGTTCTGACTATATCATAATAAATAAGGTTATGCTCCAAAATTGTACATACCTTATCTAATATGGCTGAGGATTTCTTGTGACAATCAGCTGTAAATACTGTATCTTCAAAAATAACAATATTATTCAAGTCCATACATAGTATCTGAAATTTATTAGTACTTATATAGATACCGATAGTTGCATATTTTTTTCTGTTTATATCTAAAAGGATTTCTTTACGTCCCTTACGATTGTTATTTTGTTCCACTGCAGATTCAACAAGGATTCCTTCGTTAATCAAGTCAGTTGTAATCAGAGTAATTGCAGCCGGAGTCAAATTAAGCTTATTGGCTATCTCCTTTCTGGAGATACCACCTGAACGGTAAATCAAATATAAAATTGAACTCCTGTTTTTTATCTTAACTCCCAGCATGTTAATTCCATTTGCGGATTGATCCATAGTTCTCACTTCTTTTCCTTAGATTATGTTATCTTAAAATTATTTGTATTTTATTTCAATATTTTCACCTGTTATTCCTACACATGCTCCTTTAGATGCCGGAATACTATCCTTGTGGGCAATTAACCATTTGTTCTGCATCCATAAAAGCTTATCCTCTTCACATATGGGGGACGGAATAGATGGGAGTGGCTGATTAGTTCCCTCAGGAAGTACTATTATACTCATAAACCCATTATCTGATACTTTACAGGGGGCAAAATGCAGTGTAGTACCATATAGTTCAACAGCAGTTCCTTGTGGAACAAAGAAAATCTCAGTTGATGTACTTGGCAGTTGATTATGCTTAATATCTCTTATATCTGCTAAAATAAGTACCAAATCTGTTACAGCTACATCTATCTCAGAGCCTTTGTGGTATTCCAGAGCGTTGAGCATAGTACTGTTACCGTTGCAATATCCTATCTGAATAGGCATGTTACCATAAAACCTATTACTAAGCTCTTTTGCAATAGCTGTGCTCATTAGTTCATCGTCACTTGCAACATACACATTACCGGAATCGGGAATACCTTTGGTTTTGGTAATTTCAATACATTGGGAAAAGTCATATTGGTCAAGTACTTTTCCATACTTTAAAAAAGCTTCATCTAATATACTTTTTATTTGCAGAGCAGGATTTAATTGTTTTAAATAGTTTATCATAGAGTCTCCTTATAAATATAATATATTACAAAAAAATATAAAGCTGTCTACACAATATATGGAAATATATCTCGTAATTAATATCGTAAAAGAGAAATTAATTATAAGTGTTAATAAAAAAGCCAGAAAATATATTATGCAGAACTTTATTTAAGAATATCATAGTAATCAAAATCTTTCAATCCGTTGGACTTAAAATACTATGGCTGCATGAGTACCCGTATTAGGCCAATTAATACTGAGATACTTAAAGAAGTGCGACATAATTAAAATATTTAAACAAATAATTTTACCGTACAAAATGTGAAATTTATTAAATGTATTATTAAGTCGAAAAATATAAAATAACTGTTTACTTTTTATCATATATGATATATAATTGCCATTGTAAACTAATGTTTTTGGTGAATATGTATAGTTGTTAGTAACATAACGAACCCAAGGGTTACTTAATGACTGGATAGCCACCGACAAGTTTTATTTTTTTCTTCAATAAATTAAAGGTTTTAATTTATTGAAGAATTGGTATAAATGCCTAAAAATATAGCTTGTGCCCAATGTTAAAATCCATACAGCAGGGTAAAATTTTTATTTGGTAAAATAATATGAGAAAGAAGGTTAACAATTATGGGGAAGATTATCAAACGTATTATGGCATTAATGGTAGTTCTTTCAATGACAATGGCGATTTTTGCAGCATGTGGTAAATCAGATGTAAGCCAGTCGACAAATTCAACCTCTAATTCAACAAACGGGAAAAGTACAGGTACTGAAAAGGTTGTAATCACTTTCCCTAGTATTTGGGTTGGAACAGACGGAAAAGCAAAAGTTTTTGGTCAGATGGTTAATTCATTCAACAAGGAAAATGAATCTAAAATCGAAGTAAAAATTGAAGAATACACAGATTATGATGCTTATGAAGATAAGATTAGGGCTATGATATCAACTGGTAATGCACCTGATATTTTTACCTTCAAATCAAGCGCAGACCTACAGTTGTATTCTGAATCAGGTAAGTTAATGGATCTCACTTCCTACTTGGCTGATAAGGAATGGGCTGATAAATTTGCAGAAGGTGTAATTAAGACATCTCAGTACAAGGGCAAAAACTTTGCACTCCCATATGAGAATGCGGTTATTGCAATAATGTTTAATAAGAAATTATTAAACAGCGTGGGAATAAGTAATGTTCCTACTACTTACGAAGAGTTGTGGAAAGTCTGTGATGCACTAAAAGCTAAAAAGATATTCCCAACTGCACAGATGACAAATAAAAACGCATGGACTTCAATGCTCTGGTATTCATATGCGCTCGCAGCAGCAGGAGGACCTGATGTTTATCAAAAAGGACTGGATGATCCTGCATTTGTAGAAGCTGCAAAGATAATGCAAAAGATGTTTACTTACACTTCTCCTGATGCACTTGGAGCTGATGCTACAGTTGTAAACGGACATTTCTTTAATGAAAGATCAGCAATATATACAAACGGATCATGGATTTTATCCAGAATTAAAAAAGAAGGTGTTCAGGGCTTATATGACAATCTGGCTATCAGTGCAGGTTTAGGCTACAATGGCGGTAAGTCAGGAGCATACGTAAATGCAGTTCAGGCTTACATAGCTGCTGCTAAGCAGGACAATCCTGCAAAAGAAGAAGCAATAGTTAAGTTCTTAAAATATATTTGTGATGTTGACAGAGTGACTGAATTGTCAAATTCATCAGGTTCAATATTTACTATCAAGTCTAAGATTACTGATCAAACAGAAAAGCTTCAGGCTACAATGATTGAACAAAGTACTGCTGCTCCATATATGATAGGAACATTTGAGTCTGCAATGCCTACAAAGGTAGTAACAGCATTCCCACCAGCACTTGAAGGTCTTATTCTTGGAGAATATACTCCAGAGCAGTTTGTTGCAGAATTAAAAAAAGCTGCAAAATAAATAATACTATAATCAATACAAAAAATTGAAGTGCTTTGGCAGGCTTTACAGCCTGCCAAAGTAAAAATAACGACTATATTATTTTGAGTTGGTTCGGATGATGGAGGCAGGAGCGATGGAAGTTAAAAAACATGACATAAAAAACATCTGCATCTTTATATTGCCGGGACTTGCACTATTTACATTATTCTTTATTATACCGGTAGGCTATGTATCAATAACCAGTCTTTTTGAGTGGAACGGGATTACATCTCCTATATTTAAAGGGTTATATAACTATAGGGATATTTTTAGTGATAAAGTATTTTGGCGCAGTGTAAAAAACAATGTTCTGTGGGCTGTAGTTGCCGGAGGCGTGCAGGTTCCTCTCGCAATGCTTATGGCATTAATATTATCAAAGAAACCAAGAGGTTGGCAATTTTTCAGAACAGTGTACTTTTTGCCACAGGTTATTTCGGGAATTGCTCTCGCCATGTTATGGGCAGCAATGTACAACAGCGAATTCGGTTTGATTAACGGTTTGCTGAGAGCCATAGGTCTTGGTGAATATGCAACAAACTGGCTTGGTACAGTAAAAACTGCTTTTCCGTGTATGCTGATTTATTGGGTATTTTACATCGGCTATTATATGGTTATAATGTTGGCGGATATAACCAATATTGATGAAAGCTATTATGAAGCGGCCCAAATTGATGGTGCTGACGGAATAAGACAACATATTCATATCACAATACCTTTAATCAAAGGTTCATTTCAGACTTGTGTAACATTGGCTATGATTTTCGGATTAAGAACGTTTGAACAGGTATATCTGTTAACAAATGGAGGACCTGCAAACAGAACTTCCGTGCTTGTACTTTATCTGTACAATCAGATGAAAACAAATAACTATGGTGGAGCAAATGCTTCCAGCGTTATGCTTATATTAACAGGAGCCTTTGTTATCTTACTCATTCGTGGTGTATTTGCTAAATTAAATAAGGAGTAAAGGAGGAGAAATATGTCAGCGAAAACTACTCAGTCAATTGTAAGAGATAAAAAGAACATCAAAGATTACTTAACATCGTTTTTTAAATGGGTTTTAATCATATTTTTTGCAGTATATACATTGTTTCCACTATTATGGCTGTTTATTACATCATTGAAAACTAATGCGGAATATTTCGATAATCCATTTTCCTTACCTGCGGTACCACAATGGCAGAACTATGTAAATGCATTTCAACAAGCAAATCTAGGCAGAATGATTTCAAACTCTGTTATTGTTGCTGTAACAGCTACAGTGATAAACGTTCTGATTGCCGCTATGCTTTCATACTGTTTATCTCGTTTCAAGTTTAAAGGTAGAGAAGTCATATTTACATTATTCTCAGTAGGTGTACTTGTTCCTCTTAATGCACTTATGGTTCCTTATTTTTCAATATTCAGTAAAATGGGTCTGGTAGATTCTTTAGGTGCATTAATTATTCTTTACGCTGCAATCGGATTACCTATTTCAACCTTTATTATTCGTGGGTTTATGGCCAGCTTCCCTGCTGAAATAGAAGAAGCCGCTTATATTGACGGAAGCGGATTTTACGGAAGATTCTTTAAAATGATTTTACCATTAACTAAAACAGGTTTGGTAACAGCGGCAACTTTTGAATTTATAACCTGTTGGAATGAATTCGTATATGCGAATCTTCTTACTTCATCACCGGTTACAAAAACTATACAGATAGGTATCAGATATTTTACAAACCAGTTTACTACAGATTACGTTTCTATGTACGCTGCAATTATTATCAGTATAGCTCCTAGTATTATTGGATACATGTTATTCCAGAAACAGGTTATATCGGGTTTGACAAGTGGTGCTGTAAAGGGTTAATACTTTGATTTTCGCGAAAAATATGCCTGGAGGAGAAATAATGGAACTAGTTAAACTAAATGATGGCTTTAAGCTATTATATCAGGATAAATGTATTATTCATCACACGGCAGAAAATCCGTCTATTTATATAGGGTATGGCAATGAAACTGTGGAGATGTATAGAGGAAACTTTGATATCAAGGATTATGTAATTGAAAGATATCCATTAAAGAGTTTTACTATACAAAAAATTAACAATGGATATTCATTAAATTTTGAAAATAAATTAACGGCTAATATTAAAATCGAAGATAATAGGTTCTTGATGGACTTTGAAAAGAAAGATGATAAAATCAACAGATTTTGGATTAGAATAGATGCCGATGAAAACGAAAAATGTTTCGGTTGCGGAGAGCAGATGTCCTATTTTAATCTGCGAGGGAGAAATTTTCCGCTCTGGACGTCGGAGCCGGGTGTGGGCAGGGATAAAACTACCTATGTAACCTGGAGGTCTGATGTGGAGAATAAAGCCGGAGGAGACTATTACAATACTAATTATCCTCAGCCTACTTACGTATCAACCAAACACTATTACCTCCATGTTGATTCAACTGCTTATGCGGATTTTAACTTCAAAAACAAAGCTTTTCATGAATTGCAAATATGGGAAGTGCCAAAGCAGATTAGGATTGAAGCCGCACCTACCTATATTGAGTTGCTTGAAAAGCTCACCGGATTTCTTGGAAGACAGGTAGAATTGCCTGACTGGATATATAATGGGGCAATCCTTGGGCTTCAAGGAGGCACAGAACGCTCTTTCGCTCTTGTTGACCGTTCTCTTAGAAATGGGATTAAAGTCTCAGGTGTCTGGTGTCAGGATTGGGCGGGAAAGAGAATCACTTCATTTGGTAAGCGCCTTAACTGGAACTGGAAGTGGAATCAGGAAATGTATCCTGAGTTGCCTGAAAAAATTAAGGAATATAAAGCAAAAAATATCAGATTCCTTGCTTATAACAACCCGTACCTTGTAAAAGAGGGAGATTTGTATAAGGAAGGCAAGGAAAAGGGATATTTCGCTAAGTCTCTTGACGGAAATGATTATCTTGTGGATTTTGGAGAGTTTGACTGCGGTGTTGTAGATTTTACAAATCCCAAGGCTTATGAATGGTTTAAAGAGCTGATAAAAAAACATATTATTGAATTTGGAATAGATGGTTGGATGGCTGATTTCGGGGAATACCTACCTACAGATTTACAGTTATACAATGGCTCTCCGGCGATGATAGAACACAATCACTGGCCTGTCCTTTGGGCAAAATGCAACTACGAAGCTCTTGTAGAAACAGGAAAGCTTGGGGAAATAGTATACTTTATGAGAGCAGGAGGAGCCGGTTCTCAAAAATACTGTACACTGCTGTGGGCAGGGGATCAAAGTGTGGATTTCTCAATGCACGATGGTCTGGTTACTGTAATCTGCGGTGCACTCAGTGCTGCAATGAGCGGATGTGGCCTGCATCATAGTGATATCGGCGGTTATACCTCCCTGTTTAATAATTGCAGGACAAAGGAAGTATTTTTAAGATGGGCTGAAATGGCTGTATTTACTCCTGTAATGAGAACTCATGAAGGAAACAGGCCTGAGGAAAACTTCCAGTATTATGATGATGCAGATACTTTGGAGCAGTTTGCGAGACTGACGGAAATCTATACTATGCTGGCACCATATATAAAGAGTCTTGTAAGTATTAATGCAGCTTCAGGACTACCTGTACAAAGGCCACTGTTCTTACATTATGAAAATGATGAAAAAACATATGATATTCAAACCGAATATTTATTCGGAGAAGATATGTTGATTGCACCTGTATATTTGCCTGATGCACGGGAATGGGAGGTTTATCTTCCAAATGACCAGTGGGTTCACCTTTGGACAGGTAAGGAGTATGAGGGCGGAACAGTTACAGTGGAGGCAGGAATGGGCTTCACACCTGCATTTTATAAAAAGAATTCCAAGTATGCAAGTCTGTTTGAATCAATTCAGAAGCAGTATGGAATAAAATAAATCAGCGATATATTTTACCTCCTTAGCTGGAAATTATATTTTCGGTTAAGGGGGTTTTATATGTTAAAATGGTAAAACAAATAAAATTTTACCCGACATCTTCGTACAAGAAATGTCGGGCAGTATTTTTTCATCCTGTATAAAATTGATATAGAAAGGGGAGAGCAAATGGATTGGCTAAATAGAATTAACAAAGCATTGGATTACATAGAAAGTAATCTTGAGGGTGAGATAGATTATTCGAAGGTATCTCAAGCTGCATGTTGTTCGGAGTATCACTTTTCAAGGATGTTTTCGTCTATTACGGATGTTTCCCTGTCGGAATATATCAGGCGAAGGAGGTTAACCCTTGCTGCGTTTGAAATTCAAAGAAGTGATATTCGCATTATTGACGTAGCCGTAAAATACGGATATGACTCTGCGGACTCGTTTTCACGGGCTTTTCAAAAGCTACATGGGATAAATCCGTCCAATGCTCGTGATAAGGGGGTACAGTTAAAGGCCTTTCCTCGAATATCCTTTCAAATATCTATTAAAGGAGAAACCGAGATGGAGTATAGGATTGAAAATTTGGATTTTGAATTAAGGATTATTGGTAAAAAGAAAACTGTTGAAACAAGGAGAGGGTTTGAAATAATCCCTGCTCTTTGGGAAGAAGCTGTGAAGGAGGGTTTTGTTCAGACACTTGTTGATATGTCTTGGGAAAACCCAAAATGTAAACTGGAAAGTATATTGGGAATTTGTGGAAAGCAGGCAACCATAAACCATGAAGAATTTGATTACTTTATGGGAGTAAGGTACGATGGAGAGGTTAAAGAAGGAATGGAGGCTATTGTAATTCCACCGAGTACATGGGCGGTGTTCCCAAATACTGTGGAAGCTTGGAAACGTTTATATACAGAATGGATTCCGACTTCAGGCTATGAACTTGCTAATCTTCCATGCATTGAGTGCTTTTATGCACCTGATCATAACCCTAAAGATGAATTATGGGTTCCCATCATACCTAAATAATGAATAGATTTCTTTAAGAATGATTACCTTTCCTATATGCTCTCCACTTACACCTAAAAGGTAACTGCAAGAACATATAGGAGTCAGGGTAATGTAGTACTATAAATATCTAGCATCAACTCTTCAATTCGTTTATAATCAGGTTTGTCCGGCAGAGCAGTATTTGCAGCTGCCAATTTAAATTCATTCTCATAATCATCGACCATTTCAAAAATCTCGGTATAACTATATTTTCCACTGCGTATATCAAGAAAAAATGCTCTTTCTTTTTCTCTATACGTAGTTACACCTTTTCCTTTAAGGATTTCTGTGCCTGTTACCAGAAGGCGAATCAGATGCATAGCATGTTTGTTCAGATGAAGTTCATCCTTTTTGCTGTTTCTGTGATTCAGCTTGGAATAATCCTTAACTATATTGTTCATATCGGAATAAATATTTTTAAAGTCCCGGAGGGGATAATGCTTTAAGTTTACATCTATAAATATCTCCGTATCCATATCTTGTCTGTCAGATTTATCTATATATAAACTTATTTCCTTGTTAGTAAAACTTTTATAAGATCTTTGCAAATGTTCCATTTGCGACAGAATACTATTTAAGATATGCTGCTCCTTTTCAGAGTGGGGATAATTATCCCTTGCTAAAGCATTTTGCAGCCTTCTTAATTGGGCTGTGGCATAGCTGCCAAAACTTTGTATAGCTCTTTTTGATAGAAATAATTCAACATTGTCTCTAAGCAACTCCCCTTCTTTTGAAATGACAAGGAGATGTTCTTGTTTTGTTCCAAGAATCTCCAGTACATTGGGATTGCAATTTATACAAAGTAAGATGAATTTTTTAAGGCCGTATATAACCGTATCGGTTGATTTGTCTTCAAATTGCTCAAAGTCAGACAAACCCATAATATCCTGCTTGTTTTCCAAAGTAACGCCCCTGATATCAATATCGCTTGTATCTACATTGGTTCCATAGGCGATAGACCCACCGGTTGTGAGAATTAGTATATTATCTCCCAGATGAGAGTCTTTTCTTAAAAAATCATATTCTTTAGAATTAAGCTTATCTTTTAAGGCTTGAATATCCATAGGGGTCTCCTTTTATATACCTACCATTATTAAAGTATAGCATGGATCAGGTTGTGAAAGATTACTTTCTATATTATCATAAATAATATTATTATACTCATAATAAAAATAGGGAGATTTTTTAAGGAAGGTAATAATTCTAATGACAGAAGAAAAGAAATACGGACCGAGCCCGGATACTGTTTATCCTAAGGAGGAATTTACCAGAATTGCTTTTTTGAAGAATATAATAAAGAATCCGAATATCGTAGTAGGAGAGTACACCTACTACGATGATAACGACAACAATCCTGAAAAATTTGAGAAAAATGTGTTGTATCACTATGACTTCTTAGGAGATAAACTTCTCATTGGAAAATTTTGCGCTATTGCTTCTGATGTAAAGTTTATAATGAATGGTGCAAATCATAAAATGAAGGCATTTACAACATATCCTTTCGGTATCTTTCAAAATGGTTGGGAAGCAGGGATTCCTAAATTAAAGGATTTACCCTTTAAGGGTGATACCGTAATTGGAAACGATGTTTGGATTGGGTATGAAACTGTTATCATGCCTGGAATAAAAATCGGTGATGGTGCGATAATAGCTGCAAAATCAGTAGTTACGAAGGATGTGCCGCCTTATAGTATTGTGGGAGGGAATCCGGCTAAGATTATAAAAAAGAGGTTTGACGATGAAGTCATAGAGTATTTGCAACAAATAAAGTGGTGGAATTGGAGTGTCGAGAAGATAACAGAAAATATTCCTAATCTTTGCAGTGATGATATTAATAAGCTTAAGTCGATTGTTATAGAGGAATAAAATGAAATAACAGGACTTGTTGAGTCCAAACCGGCAGAATATTTACTGAACAGTATCCCTGAAATGTCGGATGAATTCCGCAGGCCAATGATGTTGCTTATATCATTAAGAAAATCCTACATAAAGCGTACGGGGAATGTCGGATAGGTTTACTTGAATTTTGCTATCCTATTGATGAAAGGAGGTCACAAATGGATTCGTTAAAGAGAATGAATGACGCATTGAACTATATTGAAGAAAATCTTGATAATGAAATTGATCTTAAGGAAGTGGCAAGATTGGCCTTTTGCTCGGAGTACCATTTTCAAAGAATGTTTTCTTTTTTATCTGGTATTTCACTATCGGAATATATTCGCCGCAGACGTCTTACAGTCGCAGCCTTTGAACTTAACAACAGCAACATCAGGATCATCGATTTGGCAGTTAAATATGGATACAGCTCACCTGATTCTTTTACGAGAGCGTTTCAAGGCTTGCATGGGATAACACCGTCAGAAGCGAGACATAATGGCAAATCCTTAAAAGCCTATCCAAGAATGACTTTCCAATTATCAATTAAAGGGGGAAATGAAATGAACTATCGAATTGTAGAAAAAGAGGCGTTTCACATCATAGGTATTAAAAAAAGGGTACCAATCGTTTTTAGTGGAGTTAATCCTGAGATTGCTGCAATGTGGCAAAGTCTAAACGAGGAAATTATTACTAAACTTAAAGAGCTGTCAAATGTCGAGCCCTTAGGACTTATTAGCGCATCTGTAAACTTTTCAGAAGGTAGAATGGAAGAAAAGGGTGAACTTGATCATTATATCGGTGTAGCCACAACGCAAGAATGTCCGGAAAATCTGGCAAAGATTGAGGTTAAAGCCTCTACCTGGGCAGTATTCGAAGCGGTTGGAACATTTCCGGATGCCTTGCAAAATGTTTGGGGACGAATCTATTCGGAATGGTTTCCAGCCTCAAACTATGAACAGGCAGAAGGACCGGAAATTTTGTGGAATGAGCATAAAGATGTTACTTCACCTACTTTTAAAAGTGAAATATGGATACCTGTTTTAAAAAAGTAATGTCTCCAAAGAATGAGATTACGTAGCCATGGAACTTGTAAATGCCTCTTACGTCAAATAGAGTATAAACAAAGGAGGCGGCCTCAATATGAAGAAAATACTAATCATTGTACTTGCAACTGTGTTAATGCTCAATATGATGGGGTGCATGAAAACATCCAATAATAAAAATGAAGAAAAGATAGGGATTCGGGGGCTAATTACCAAGGTCTTGACGGATGATAACAAAAAAGTAACTGGTATTTTTGTAGAGGGAAAGGTTGAAGGCGACACCATACATGATAAAGCAACAGTTAGCATAGATAAGAGTACAAAAATATCTGCAAGTGAATTGAAGGAAGGCATGAGGGTAGAAGTAGTTTTTAAAGGCGAGGTGATGGAATCATATCCTGTTCAGGGGAAGGCTAAAACTATAAAGGTCATTGATTTTGCAACATAAAAGTAAATGTATAAGCCTATCAGGAATTGTTATCACATATTCAGTATGATAATCAATTCCTGAATTTTCTTAAATAGCTATTTAATGGTATAATTATAGAAAATGTAATAGCCTTAAAGAGGTATCTTATATGAAAAAGAGATTACTTATCCTAATATCAGTAATATTTATATCTATAATCGGAACTGGCTTGTTTGGCTACAGTTTTTTAACGTCAGATTTAATTTCTACAACTCATGCCATGCTATTTACACGAAAACAAATGCATTCACCCCAGAGTCAAAGCTCAAAGGCACAATACTAAGTAAAAGGGAAGATGGAATCCGGATAAGTGAACCGGTTTATTTTGAAAATACGCATCAGCTTCATTTTGCAATGATAAAGAAACAAACTGACGATATGTTCAGAGCAAAAGCTGTTTTAACTTCAGAATCCCATAAAACAATGCAAAAAGATTTCAATATATTTGCAGGACCTGACTTTTTTATGTTCAAAGCTTACCGGGTTTATTTTGAATTTCCTAAGTTTGTACAGGGAGAAAAGTATACACTTGAAATATTTGAAAATGAACATTCATTAGGCAAAGTCGATTTTTCATTCAAATAATACAAATCAATCTGTTTGTTTGTCAATAATTCTTTACAATATACAAAAAGTGTTTATATAATTAAATATTACTAAATCTTACATAATAATTCTATTTTTAAGTCTATGGTCTTTTCTAATAAGAAGTCTCATTATACCGTGGACTGGACAGGGGTAATTTAGTTAATGGCAAAAATAATTACAGTAAATAATTTAGCAAAAAATTACGGTTCAATTGAAGCAGTAAAAAATGTATCCTTTGAAGTTGAAAAAGGAAGTTTGTTTGCATTTCTGGGTACAAACGGGGCAGGTAAATCCACAACAATAGATATATTATCCACACTTATAACCAAGAATTCGGGCAGTGTTGTGATAAATGAATGGGAACTGGGCAAGGATGACCAAAAAATTAGAAAAGATATTGGAGTTGTATTTCAAAACAATGTTTTAGATGATTTACTCACTGTAAGAGAGAATTTATCTGTCAGAGGGTCATTTTATGGTTTAAGCAGCTCCGATTTAAAGAAAAGAATAAGTGAGGCTTCAAAAATAACTGAATGCGGAGAGTTTCTTAATCGCAGGTATGGCAAGCTATCGGGAGGACAAAGAAGAAGGGCTGATATTGCTCGTGCACTAATAAATCAACCTAAGATACTCTTTTTAGATGAACCGACAACAGGCCTTGACCCTAAAACCAGAGCATCAATATGGAATACAATCAGTGAAATGCAGAAGCGCTTTGAAATGACCGTTTTTCTGACTACACACTACATGGAAGAGGCAGCAAATGCAGATATAATTACAATTATTAACAAAGGTAAAATAGTAGCTGAAGGTACTCCAAATCAATTGAAAGAGAAGTACACGGGTGATTTGCTCAAGATTTACGAGCCTAAAGAAATCGTTATAAATTATTTAAACGAAAAGAAGATTGCTTATATTAATAATAAAAATATACTTGAAATAAATATAGAAACTTCGGAGAAGGCAATTAGTATATTGTCTGATTTAAAAGGCTCCATTACATCATTTGAAGCGATACATGGCAATATGGATGATGTATTTTTAAATGTAATTGGAGAAGGTCAGGAGGAAGGCAAATGCTAAAAAAACTAATTTACCGTAATTCTAGCCTGTATTTTCGTGACAGAACATCAGTATTCTTTTCTTTGCTGTCAGTATTAATAGTCATTGCATTATATATTTTATTTTTAGCAAAAATGCAAGTGGACTCTGTTAATCAACAAACAAATGGTATGCTGAAGGGCGATGATTTGTCGTACCTTATAAACAGCTGGATTTTAGCAGGATTATTGTCCATAACCACAGTGACTAGTACACTGGGCGCATTAGGCACGATGGTAAATGACAGGGCGAACAGAATTGTTATGGACTTTAAAAGTTCACCGCTATCAGCAATGACATATCCGATTTCTTGTGTAATAACTTCCTTTGCAGTGGGAGCTATTATAAGTGTTATATCATTTGTAGTTTATGGCGCTTACATTTATTTTGGAACAGGGTACTTATTCGGCATCGGAATGATTCTAAAATGCCTTGGATTGATTTGCCTGTCAGCTATGATGAATGCTGCATTTATGGGTTTTTTGGTTTCCTTTTTTTCAACAAACAGTGCATATTCCTCAGCCAGTCTGATAATAGGAACAGTAATAGGTTTTATTAATGGCCTTTATGTACCAATGGGAGCATTGCCTGAAACAATTCAAAGTGTATTAAAGTGCCTGCCATTTGGCCATGTTGCTTCACTTTTCAGACGGGTACTTATGCAAGAATCCATTGATTTGTGCTTTAAGAATGCACCTGTATCAGTGCGTGAAAGTTATACCCATGATTTTGGAGTGGTTCTTGACTGGAATGGAAATGAAATCAGTTCATACATTTCAATTACATTTATCTTAATAGTTTCGTTGGTTTCATTAGTTCTGTTTTTCATAAATTTCAGACGGAAAAAACAAGAAATTTAGTTTTATACCATATTTTCTACTGGATATAAATAAAAAATTATACAATATATGGATTTAAATGAGGATTTAATGTATAATTTTAAGCTATAGATAAATGCAGTATACTCTATACAAAAATCTGTTTACTAAAGATAGTAGAGAGGGGCGAAGTAATATCATGTCATACAATAACAATGTAAAAATATTGGATTGTACCATAAGAGATGGCGGACTGATTAACAATTTTAGTTTTGAGGATGGTTTTGTAAGAGCTGTATATGACACATGTGTTGGTTCACATATAGATTATATGGAAGTAGGATACAAGTCAGATAAAAAAATATTTACAGGTAATCAGTATGGCCCTTGGAAGTTTTGTGATGAAAACGATATACGCAGGATAGTAGGAGACAACAATACAGGATTAAAGATCTCTGTAATGGCTGATGCAGAACGAACAGATTATCACACTGATATATTAAGAAAAACTGATAGTGTAATTGACATGGTACGTGTAGCAACTTACGCGCATCAAGTACCCACAGCTATTGATATGATAAAGGATGCTCATGACAAAGGATATGAAACTACTATCAATATTATGGCAGTTTCACTACTTACCGAAAGTATATTGAATAGTACTCTGGAGCAGTTATCAAAATCAGAAGCAGAGGTTATTTACATTGTTGACAGCTTTGGTTCTCTTTACTCAAATGACATACATAAACTGGTAAATAAATATATGCAGTATGCAAAAGCAGATAGAAAAAAAGTAGGTATACATTGTCATAACAACCAACAGTTAGCCTATTCCAATACTATTGAAGCCATTGGCCATGGGGCTGAATTTGTGGATGCAACAATAGCGGGATTGGGCAGAGGTGCCGGAAACTGTCCTATAGAGTTGATTCTGGGATTTTTAAAGAACCCAAAATATGATTTAAGACCGATTATTGAATGCATTGAAAAGCATATACCTGCAATAAAAAAGCAAAATAATTGGGGATTTGATGTGGCATATATGCTTACAGGGCTTATGAATAAGCATCCCCGTGAAGCAATCGCTTTTTTAGACAGTAAAAGAGAGGATTATACTAACTTCTACGACACCATGGTAAATTGCGATTAAAATAGGAAAAAGTGATGAAAAAAGGCAGAATTATGATATAATTGTAGTAAAATAAAGTTAGAAAGGTAATAAATTCCTGTAATGTTGCAATACAAAAAAATATATGGAGGTTTAAACCTATGTACCAATTGAAAAGAAACAGAATTGCAAGAATTTTTATTTGTATGATGTTGGTTATGACCATGATTCTGCCTGCAGGTTTAGCAACAAATGCAGCAAATGCTGCTGCAAAGACGTCAATTCCAAGTAAAATGACTATTGGGGCAGGAAGTTTTGTTAGTAGTATTGATTTTTATTCTAAAGATGCTAAGTATACTTTCGTTGTATCAAATCCGGTAAAAAAAGCCACTTATAGCTTTACGTCAAATAACAATAATATAGTAAAAGTAGCAGCAAGTGGAACTACTGCATATTTGACAGGAGTAAAGGCAGGAAGTGCTATTATTACTTGTAATCAGAAATTAAACGGTAAAACAACAAAAGTCGGAACTTGTACTGTTACAGTAAAGAGTTCAACTGTATCACAGGATTTTATACCTAATATACCAATGGGAACAAGTTCTTCCAGTGAGCCTGTTGATTTCTCTTACCGTAATAATAATGCAACATATACATACGTTTCAAATAATAAGAATTTTTCCATGAAAGAAATTTTGAGTAAATTTGATGATATGAATTTCATTGCACGCACTTTTACTGCAAAAGCACCCGGAACTTATACCGTAACTGTTAAAGAAACCTATAATAAAGTTACCAGAACAGTTGGTACAATTAAGTATACTGTAAAAAAAGCAACAATGGCAGGTGACACATCAGTAGATTTAGGCTCCAGAATGTGGGCATTTGATCTTATGAATTATTATAGGTCAGATGTTAATTACCTGTTTGTTTCTCAAGACGAAAAAATTGTTGACACGTATAGTGAGGAGAAAACCGTTTATTTAAAAGGATTAAAAGTAGGAACTACAAATATAACAATATATGAAAATACATCTACTCCTGATAAAAACAAGCTGGTTGGAACCTGTAAGGTAACTGTTAAAGAGGTTGTATTGGAAGATCTCGAATGCGATTTTGATGAAACAGAATTGTATGTAGGTGATGCTCCGGTTAAGTTATATATATCAAAATATCCTTCTAACGCACCGGGAACCATTACTGTTACTTCATCAGACACTAAGGTTGTTACAGTTTCACAACCTGATGAGGAAGGCTTTTGCCTTATTAAATCCGTTGGTGCAGGAACAGCTACTATCACTGTAACTTGCGGTGACATCACAAAGACTCAAAAAATTACTGTCGATAACATTCCTGCCGAAGATGACTAATATTTTATATACATGAAAAGTGGCTCTTGCAAAACTGATTTTGTTTTGCAAGGGCCACTTTTTTATTGCGGCATATAAGCTGTCCTGCCGTTATTTGAGGTTTTTAGTATTAATTCTGATATATCTCTGGCTGATTTTTTCATTCCGCTTTTGAGCCACATTTGAATGACGCCCACAGCACCTGAGGCTAAAAAGTGGAATAAATATTCTGCATCATCTTTATTTACTGAGTTGCTTCCGAGAATAGGAAGAAAATGCTGCTGCCCTATAATAATAATGAATTCTTGCTGAAACTTCATATCCCCGTTTAAATTGAGCAAAAGGTCAAAAAGTTCGGCGTTATCAGCAATATAATCAAGAATTCTCTCTATAATTCTAACGTCAATTAAATTGGTTTCTTCAAAATTGTATTCATTTAAGTATAGATTAATATCGCCAATAATTTCATTTTCAATTTGTTGAAGTAAATCATACTGGTCAGTATAATGTGCGTAAAAAGTTGCTCGGTTAATATCCGCATCTTCACAGATTTCTTTAACTGTAATTTTTGATAAAGGTTTTTCTTTTAAAAACTTTACAAAACTGTCTTTAATAACCATCTTGGTGTATTTTACACGGCGGTCCGAATTCTTTGTTTCCATAAGTGCCTCCCCGTACCAAAAATTAGTTTTGCTAAATACTAAACATTTTTTTAGTATTTGTTGGGTAACTTACATTTATTAAAATTCTGATTGTTGTATTAGTTTCACACTGTCAATATAATATATCTAAGTTGGATTGTCAACACAGTGTTTAATAAATCGGAGGCAGAGAATGGCGCTTATAAAGTTTGAAAATATTAAAAAAGAATATGCAGTAGGTGACGTTAAGATTACGGCAGTTGATGATTGTACTTTCTCAATAGAAAAAGGCGAGCTGGTTGTCATACTTGGTCCGTCAGGCGCAGGTAAAACTACAGTTTTAAATCTTCTGGGTGGTATGGACAGTCCCAGCGACGGTAAACTTATTGTTGATGGCAACGAAATCCATAAATACAACAAAAAAAAGCTTGTAAGCTACAGACGTAAGGATATAGGATTTGTATTTCAATTCTATAACCTTGTAGGGAATCTCACTGCACTGGAAAACGTCGAACTTGCCTGTCAGATATGTTCAGATTCATTGGACCCCAAAACGGTCTTGGAACAGGTTGGGTTAGCTGACCGAATGGCGAGTTTCCCAACTCAACTATCAGGAGGAGAGCAGCAGCGAGTAGCTATAGCACGGGCAATTGCAAAAAATCCAAAGCTGCTTTTGTGTGATGAACCAACAGGTGCCTTGGACAGCGTAACAGGTCAGAGGATTATTGAGCTTTTGCAAAAAAACTGTAAGGAAATGGGTATGACTACAGTTTTAATTACTCATAATGCAGTCATTGCAGATATTGCAGATAAGATAATAAAAATAAAAAATGGCACGGTTGTGGATGTTATTAAAAACAATAATCCTAAAAAAGCCGCAGAGATTGTGTGGTGATTAATATGCTGTATAAAAATACTCTTAAAAAAATAAAGAAATCCTTTGGAAGATATATATCCCTCTTTATTATAGTAATGATAGGTGTTGGTTTTTTTGCAGGGATACAAGCCACGACACCTGATATTACAGACATAGCAGATAAATACTATAAAGAGAATAATCTATTTGATTTTAAAATAGTCAGTACATTGGGTTTGACTGACCAAGATGTTAATGCTATTAAGAAACTTAAAAATGTAAGTACAGTGATACCAAGCTATTCACTGGATGTTTTGAATAAAGATAAGGCTATTAGGGTTCATGCAATAGAAGAGGGGGTTAATAGCTTTAAACTTGAGGACGGCAGAATGCCTGAAAAAGATGACGAGTGTATTGCAGACAGCAAAACCTACAAAACAGGGGAGAAAATAAAAATTACAAGCGATACGGACAAAAAGCTGAAAAACAAGGAATATACCGTTACAGGCACAGTAAAAACAGCGCTTTACCTTGCCGAAGACTATGGAAACACCACTATAGGTGACGGAAAGCTGTCCTCCTTTGCTTTTATTAACAAGGATAATTTTATTATAGATGCGTATACGGAAATATATCTTATTGAAGCAGGTACCGTAAAAACAGCGGCATATTCCAAAGAGTATGATACTGAAGCCTCAAAGCTGAAAGACGAACTTCTGAAAATAAAGTCGGACAGAGAAAATGCGAGATATCAGGAGATTTATACAAAAGCTGACAGTGAAATAAGAAAAAATGAAACCAAATTGAAGGATGAGAAGGAAAAAGGCGAAAAGAAGCTGGCTGACGCAAAAGCTACCCTTGATGAAAATGCCGGAAAACTGGAAAAAGGAAAAGTTGAGCTTATAGCCAACGAGGCTAAATTGAAAAGAAATACCGAAAAGCAAAATGCGGAGTTTGCTTCGGCAAAAGCAAAGATATCCACGGGTTGGAAGGATATAAATAATGCACTTAATCAAAATAAATTAAAGAAAGAAGAATTAAACACAAAAATCAGTGAGCTGAATTCCGCCATTGGGGGAATGAAGGTACAGTTAAGCCAGCTTCCCGCGGAAAGTCCGGAATATATAAAGCTCAATGCCACTATAAATCAATATTCCGAAATGCAAAAAGGCTTGATAAAGCTCAAAGAATCAATAACTGAATTGACCACTCAGGAAGCAAAGTTAGATAAGGGGATTAAAACCTTTAACGGTGAAATTGCTAAAGCTGCAAAGAAAATAGAAGAGGGTAAAATAGAATTAGCTGAGAATGAAAAAAAATTGAAGGACGGGTATGCGGAGTATAATAAAAATCTGGAAAAGTTTAATAAGGAAATAACGGATGCGCAAGAGAAGATAAGTAATGCAGAAAAAGACGTTTCTGATATTGAAAAGCCAAAATGGCATATATTTGGCAGAGAAGCAGCCGTAGGATATAGGGAACTAAAATCCGGTATAGACGTGGTTTCGTCCGTTGCAGCACTTTTTCCATTCTTTTTCATACTCATTGTAATGCTCATGGCATCAAACTCAATGGTCAGGATGATAGAGGAAGAGAGAAGCGAGCTGGGTACGTTAACCTCATTGGGGTACAAAGACAGAAGTATAATTTCAACCTATCTGTTCTATGTACTGTCTGCTTCAGGCTTGGGAGCTGCTGTAGGATTCTTCACCGGCTGTGGTATTATTCCCCCGTTGATTTATTCAACCTTCAGATTTAATCTGCCGCCTCTTGCTATTAAATACAGCATGGGAACATTTTCGTTAATTTTACTTATTACCTTTGTCCTTATGAGCATAGTAACGGTTATGTCATGCTACAAAGAGCTGAAGCAGAAGCCATCGGCACTAATGCGCCCGGTTCCCCCTAAAAACGGTAAAACAATTATTCTGGAAAGAATTAAACCTCTATGGAGCCGCTTGTCCTTTACGTGGAAGGTTACTTTGAGAAATATGTTCAGGTATAAAAAGAGAGCCTTAATGACTATTGTTGGAGTAGCAGGTTGTACAGCCCTTCTTCTTGTCGGTTTTGGTCTGAGGGACAGTATGAATGGTGTTGCGGAAAAGCAGTATGGTGAAATCTTCCGTTATGACAATGTGTTTATTTTAAAAGACGAAGTAAAAAATATACAAGGCGATTTGGAAAACCTTTTAACAAAGGAACAGGTAACGGAACCACTGTTAATCAAGCAGACTGCCTTGAAATGTGAAACAAAGAGCAAAACCTACGACGCTTTTTTAATAGTGCCTGCTAATGAGAAGGCTTTTTATAAATATTTTAATCTGAGAACTTCTTCTGACAAAAATCAGTTAACCCTGAATGACAGTGGCGTCATTATTACGAAAAAACTTTCAGAGGTTTATAATGCAGGAAAAGGCGATACCATTACAGTAAAAGATGCTGAAAATAATTCATATAAGCTGACCGTTGGCGGTATTGCAGAAAACTATACAGCTGATTATATTTATATGAACAATAATATGTACCATAAGATTTTTGGTAAAGCTGCATCCTATAACGCTATTGTGTCAAATCATAAAGCAGATGAAAAGGCTTTTGCAGAAAGGCTTATTGACAGTGGCTTTGTTTTAAATGTGGTATTTAACGGTGACTTGATAAAGAAAGTTCTTGACAGTAATGAAAGCCTTAACAGCATAATTCTGTTGCTTGTGGTAGTTGCCTCGCTTTTAGCAATTATTGTTCTTTATAACCTGACCTCCATCAATATCAGTGAGCGAACCCGTGAAATTGCAACGCTGAAGGTGCTGGGTTTTACTGATGAAGAAACAAACGGTTATATTTACCGTGAAGCCTTTATCCTTACGTTAATCAGTATTGGGGTGGGCTTGATATTGGGAATTTATATCCACGGTCTGGTAACAGACGTAATTGGAGAAAATTCAATGGTGCTGTTCAAAAAAATAAAATGGCTTAGCTTTTTACTGGCATCGCTACTCACAGTTATATTCTCTGTGGTTATGCAAGTAGTAACTTATTTCAAATTGCAGACGATTGATATGATAGAATCACTGAAGTCGGTGGAGTAGAGATAAAACAATATCAATATTTTATATTTTGGTAGCTTCACCAGACTAACTATGCTATAATACGATTAAATAATGTCGAATATTGTAAAACACGGAAAATTTATATTAGATATGGGGTTAAATATGCAAGTAGGAGATAAAATATCATTTGGCAGTTATGATTGGCGAGTACTTGACATAATAAACGATAGGGCTTTGGTTATAACCGAATATATTATAGAGCAGCGTTCTTACCACAACGCTTATATAGATATAACATGGGCTGAATGCTCCTTAAGAGAGTATCTCAACAGTGAATTTTATGACAAATTCACCGCAGCTGATAAATCAAGAATAATTCAGGTACTAAATAATAATCCTGACAATCAGTGGTATAAATCAAAAGGCGGAGAAGATACCCAAGACAGTATTTTTTTATTAAGTGTTGAGGAGGTTTGCAAGTACTTCGGTAACAGCCTTTCAAAACTTTATAATCCGGGAAAAAATCAGAGGTATTGGTTTGAAAGAAAAGATGAAAACAACAGTAAGCGAATAGCAAGAATTCAGGGTACAGAATGGGGTAGTTGGTGGTGGCTTCGGTCCCCCGGCCGCATAAACGTAAAAGCAGTGTACATCCACGGGACTGACGGTAATATAGGTATCCAAGGCAACAATATATTAAAGGGCAACATCAGCGACGGCAGATGCACAGGCGGTGTTCGTCCTGCCTTGTGGCTCAAGCTGTAATATGTTGATAAATTTAGCAGTAGGAGGAGTTAAAATTGGGCAGGTACGAAGAAGGATTAAAATTAATCGAGGAAAGATGCGGCAACGGAAAAGATAATATCATCTCTCTCTCAACTATCGCAATGGAACCAAACAGCGAAGGAAAATCCCGTCCATATGTCCGTGATGTAGATGCTTATTATGAGGATGGCGTGTTTTATGTTACAACTTGGGGCGCATCAACAAAGATGCAGCAGATAGCTCAAAATAATGAGGTTGCATTTTCGGTTTGTTTGGGGTGGTTTTCAGGAAATGGAATTGGCGAAAACCTCGGATGGGTATTAGACCCCAAAAATGCTGAAATAAGGACTAAACTTCGTAAGACATTTGCCGAATGGTACGACCACGCAAATGATGAAAAGAATGAAAACTGCGTTATTTTAGCTATCCGCATTACAAGATGTACTGTAATTAAAGACCATGGTGCTGTACGTTACAATATGGATTTTGTGAATAAAATAGAGACTCAAGAAGGAATAATCAGGTAGATAGGCATAAGTCTACAAGCTGAAGGTGTTGTTGTAGCATTAAATTTTATCTTTTTTACCTGTACGCGAGTATAAATTGTATCAATGGAAGCTTGGTTAAAGATATTTGCAGTTGTTTATCGGCGAATGAGGATATTTTACCGGAAAACCTATACGAGGTAGGTTTTAGCGACACAATGAATCATGGATGATGAATGTGAGCGACGGTAAAATATCCTAAGATGAGCCGATATAAACTCTTGCAAATATCTTGGAAGCAATCATTGATACAATTTTATACGGGAGTACCTGTGTTAAAAAAGAAAACTTTCTGTTTTACAGCTACCCTTTAAATTATCTTTGCCAAATCACGGAAGCATCAATGGAGGCAATGTCCTTTGAACAAGTTCTTGCCATTACACCTGCAAGTTCTTTAGTCATTTCTTCGATTATATTCCGCACCCCGTCGGCGCCGTCCTTATTCAGGTGAGGGATTAAGGTACGACCAACGGAAACTGCGTCAGCACCAAGAGCCAATGCCTTAAATACGTCTATACCGCTGGCAATACCGCAATCTACGAAAATCGGTATACTGCGTTTTACCATTTTTGCAATCTTAGGCAGTACCATAAGTGGAGGAACTGCATAATCTATAATTCCGTGGTGATGAGAGATTACTATACCCTTAACACCTGCTTCAAGGCATTTATAGGTATCCTTTTCACTAAGTACACCTTTAATTATAAAAGGCAGTTTTGTGGCATTTACAAATTCTTTGATTTCATCAAGGGTTTTACCAGACATAGGAAAGCCCAAAACATTGTCAAAATCTCCTTTACTGTTAAAGGAATGGTCTATATCCATGCCAAGGGCGAGTACTCCGCACTTCTCAGCATGTTCAATTCTCTTAAAAATTATATTATTATCAGAATGAGGCTTAATAATTTTAATTGTTTTGGCACCGGTGGCTGTTATTGCTTCCAACTCAGCTTCATCACCCATGCCTGTCCACATGACTGCATTGGAAGCCTTTGCACCTTTTGCCATTTCTACCATTCCGTTGTTTCCATCGATTTTGAGATGAGACAATGCAGCGGTCATAATAGGTGAAGAAAAATTTTCGCCATAAAGCTCCAGTGCAGTAGACGGTAGTACAGAATCTATGTGACGCATTTCAATCAGAAGGGAATCAAAGTAGTGGCGGGTGATTTCATCTGAATCTCCTGCTCTGTAATTATGTTGTATATTTTGTTTCATCTTAAACCTCCACCTGTGTATTTTATTTGAAGTTTATTACATTATACTTCCCTTGTCCAAGTAATCCATACACAACCTGAATACATCCTCATAGCTTTTGCTGCTGCTTGTAGGAGTTGCCTGAATTACATATACAATATTTTTGCCGGGGACTACATTTATCCCTTGACCTCCGTAACCCCTGCAGGCAAAGCCACCTTCAAAAAGCCAGAAAAGAGAGCCGTATTCCTGTGCGTTAGGAGAAGGCTGAACAGCAGCATTTATATAGCTTTCGCTTAAAATATCGTTACCTTTATTTAGAAGCAGAAAACCAAGCTTGGCCAAATCATTAGCAGATAAATCGGAGTGAGCCTCAATAGCGAAATCTCTGTCTATATTGTAATTTATACCTCCCGGCAGTTTTGCCCATTCGTCGCTTGTTATTCCAAGAGGCTCATACAAATAAGTCTTGCAAAATTCGTAGGTATCCATTTTGGCGGCCTTGGAAATAACTGCAGAGAGTAAAATGACGTCCCATTCCTTATAGACGAATTTTGCTCCCGGAACATTTGCCATTGCTATATCAGCCAAATGCTCCAGACAATTATCAGAACGCCAGAGCTGCTCAAGCATGGGGCAGTGATAATGAATTCCGCCGTTCCAGTAAATGCCGGAAGACATGTTCAGCAGATGTCTAATGGTAATCAGCTTGTGATAGGGATGATTGTCAGCAGCAAATTCACTTAAATAATTTGCAACAGGCTCATCAATACTTTTTATGTAACCCTTATCAAGACATATTCCCGTACAAACAGATAAAATGCTTTTCCATATGGATTTTATATTATTACGGCTGTTTTTAGTGAATTTATTATAATACTTTTCCACAATGGGCTGACCATCCTTAAACAGAAGAATACTGTTTATAAGTCTGTATTGCTTTTGCTTTATATAAGTGTCTATATGTTGTGAGAGCTTGTTGTTCATTTCAAGTACCTTCCTATTATGGAGTTTTGGTTGTTTTTCAAAGCTGCGGGAGAGTCTGCTGCAATAAGTTCTCCACCGTCACTTCCACCACCCGGTCCCATTTCAATTATGTAATCACAGTTAGACAATATATAAGGGTCATGTTCGGTGACAATAACTGTATTGCCTTTTTCTACAAGTTCTTCCATGAGCTTCATAAGCCTTACACTATCGTGAAAAGACAAGCCCGTTGTAGGTTCATCCAGTACATAAACAGAATCCTTAGCTGATTGTCCCTTTGAAAGTTCCTTTGCCAGCTTTATACGCTGACTTTCACCTCCTGAAATAGTTGGTGTCTTTTGTCCAAGAGTTATATAACCCATACCTACTCTTTGGAGGGTAGCAAGTATTTTATCTATCTGATTATCCTTGCCTTTAAAAAAGGCTACCGCTTCATCTACGGTGAGGGAAAGGATATCTCTGATATTTTTACCGTCCAAAGTTACTTCAAGAGCTTGGGGTATAAACCCTGTTCCACTGCAGGCATCACATTGGGTATCAATAAAATTCCCAAACCCCACATGATAATGTACTTCACCGTCACCTTTGCAAATCTTGCAGCCACCTTCAGAATTAACGGTAAAAAGCCCGGAAGGCATACCGCTTTCCTTTGCAAATAAAGTGCGGATTCGGTCAAAAACTCCTGTGTAGGTAGCAGGACAAGAGGTGCGGCTTCTGCCGATAGGCTTTTGGTCTATTACCAAGCATTTTTTAATTTGCTCCCATCCAGTTATAGCAGAATTATCTTCCGAAATTTCTTCACTTTCCTCGTCTTCGCTCCCAACAAATTTATCATTTAGCAAAGTTTTTAACTTAGGAACGAGGGTATCTGAAATAAGGCTGGATTTTCCGCTGCCGGATACTCCTGCAACACCTACCATTAAGCCTAAGGGAATGGTGACATTTACGTTATGAAGATTATGAATATTTGCATTCTCAATTTTGAGTGTTTTGTCAGAATTAACTGTTCTGTAGATTTGCTTTATATTTAAAAGGCCGTTATCTCTTAAATAGGGTGATGTGTTTGAACTGTTACAATCCAGAAATTCTTTAAAGCTCCCTTGGAAAATCCGCTCTCCGCCGTTTATTCCCGCAAGGGGGCCAAGGTCAATAATATAATCGGCACAACGCATGAAGTTTTCGTCATGCTCTACAGCTATTACCGTATTACCACGGTTTACAAGATTACTTATTATTGAAATAAGCTTTTCTTTTTCCACTTCATGGAGACCAATTGTGGGTTCGTCAAAAACAAATATTATACTGTCCATTTCAGCAATAATGTATGATGCCAGAAACAATCTTTGTATCTCACCCCCGGACAGAGTTGGTACCGGACGGGAGAGGGAGAGGTGGTGAAGTCCCACGTCAACCATACAAGAAAGCTTGCTTATTATCTCATTTAGGAGAGGCGAGCTTTTTAAAGGAGCACTGCCGAGAAACTCAAACAGGTCTTTAATGTACATGCTATCAAGTTCAGATATAGTTTTACCTCCTATGGTAGTGCTGGAGGCGTGCACCCCAAGCCCCGTACCGCCGCATTTCGGACAAGAGGAATTTGTCATGTAGCCTGCTTCCGTGAGCAAATAGGAAAGACGACTATTAGTTGAAAATGCACCATTTGTAACATGGAATATCCATGGAATAAATCCCATAAAAGAGGACTTTCCGCCGTCCCCGTATTTCAGGGAGAATAACTGCTCCTCTGAAAGGGAGGATAATTCCTGACTTGGTGATATGTTATGGTGCTTGTAAAAGCTGTCCAGCAATTTCTTGGTACTGCCTCGTTTGCCAACTCCCAGACAAACATCTTCAACCTTTAAAGACAAGTTTCCAAAAAGCTTTCCTTCATCTACTTTTTTTACAATTCCTGACCCCAGGCATTTAACGCACATACCCTTAGGAGAATTCTTCTGGAACATTTCCATAGACAGTGGAAGACCGTCATTAAAGCTGCTGTCACTAGTCCCATAAGCTGCAAATAACATGGCAAGGATATTGCTGATTTTTGTACGTGTACCTACCGTACTGCGTGGGTTGGACTGCCGGATAATTCTCTGTTCAACTGCAACAGTAGGAGAAAGGCCCGTTATTGAGTCAAAGGTGGGTGTGCTGTCAATCATAAACTGAGTACCTGAAAACATGAGATAGCGACGTTTGCCTTCTTCATAAAGGGTATCAAAAGCCAGACTTGATTTTCCGCTGCCGGATACTCCGGTAATAACCGTAAGTTTGTTTTTAGGGATTTTTATGTCTACTCCTTTAAGATTATGTATTCTTGCATTTTTGATTTCAATAAAATCGTTAATTGAGATTCACCCCACAATAAAAAATATATGATAATTTTACCATAAACATAAAGTAAAGAATATTGAACAATTTTAATTAATTATAGCATTTTATACTTTTTTACATATTATGTATTGAGGACTATGGCGAATTTGAATAAAAAATATCGTAATGAGCGATAATATCCATGAGGTGAAGCTAATTTGGCAAAATATATTAAAAACCCTATACCAATTGAAGCAATTGAATACAGACGAGGGCTAGAAGACGGTTTTGATGACATTCAGACTGCTATTAATGCAGGATTGGATACTGATAATTATGTAAACCCTGATACTTGTAATGAGATTCCGTTTATAATAACGCTGGAGGGAAAGCATTATATCAGCAAGGGAGACTATATTATAACAGGAGTTGACGGAGAAAGGTATCCATGTAAAAAGGATATCTTTTTAAAGACTTACACAATATTAAATGTTTAATAATTTAATATATTAGTTTCTTGAGGGCTTTTTTATGCTAAGCTCAACAGACCTCCAAGCTTTATTTTCCTTTTCAACTATGGACTTAACATTTGAAATCAGCAATTCATGCCTGTTTAGCTTGTTATAAGGAGCTGATTCAGTTAGATACAGGCGTTTGTGATATTCCAGAATTTCAGCCGTTGTACGGTATTCAATCCACTTTTTTTGTAAACCGAAACTTGTCTTAAAAGCAGACAGGATAGTAATAAATGAACCCATGAGGGCAACAATATATTTGGTCTGGAAAAATACATCATTAAATAAGGCGGTAAAAGGAATAAAGGCTGAAATAACTATGTCCAGAACAACAAAAAGGTTGTACAGCTTTTTGTTGGAGGCTGCCTTTTTATCATAATAATTAAGGTTTCTGTATAAATAATTTTTAGCATAAAATCTGTTTTTATCATTCATATGGTTTACCTAATAACTCATTATAAAATTCCTTACTATTTGCAATGTATTTAAAGGCGATTCGGATAAATGAATATATTTTTTGATATATTCCGGTATTCGGTTGTCCTTAGATACATCAATACTGCTATCCAATGAAATGGGGCATATTTCTTTAATTCTGTTTAATTTATTTAAATAAATTGCCTGACTCAATTCACGCTGTACAAATTGGCTGTTAAGTGAATTACTTGTTATAAACAAAATGAACAAGTCAATTTCATATAATCTTTCAAGGATATTGTCAATGGGGATGTTCTTTTTGTAAGGAGGCAAAAAGTAAAACAGTTTATATTTTTCAGGCAGTGTTCCCAAGTCAGCAATTATATACTTAATATATGTTTGGTCGTGACTGCTGCATGATAAAAATATATTTACCATTTTATCCTCTCAATATTTGTAAGATTATAGTACATTGTATGCCTGTACTATAGAAAACATGTCAAAAGGGAAGTCGTTTGACGACTTCCCTTTTGACATGTTTCTAATTACCCTAAAGGCAGTTGAGTCACCAGCCCCAAAATATATCCTTTTAGAATTTGCATATCCAAAGCATCTATTGAGTTGTCCCTGTTAAGGTCAGCCGCCTTTGTGTCAATGTTCTGATTAATGCCTAAAATATATGACTTCAAGGCAATCAAATCAAGTGTATCAATTTGTCCGTCCTTATTAGCATCTCCATATAATATAGTTGGTTCATCAGGGCTGCCAAGTAATACACCATTTTTACCAAGGACGATTTTATGATCCAGACCGATAAACTTTCCTTCGCTGTTTTTCCATAGTACGGGATATAAGTAGTTGTCGTACTTATTGTCATTCCATTTCAGGTCTCTTCCGCCGGGGAAAGCGGTTCCTTCACCACGGGTAAAAAGTCCTCCTGTATCCGCTGAGTCAATATTTATACACCAGAAAGTGTGATGGAGTTTGTATTTGTTTTCTAAAATGTAGTCTCTCATACTTCTAAGATATTTCTTATTGGCCTCCAGAAGTTTGTCTTCTCCTTCCGTGAGTCCGCCCCATTCACCTATAAGCAGAGGGGAAGTTCCGTTTTCCATAATATAAGCCCAATTGTCCTTCCAACACTTTTCATAAAGAATTTTCTTTGCTGTGGCATCATCGCAGGTCGGGAAATCACCTTTGAACCACTCCTGCTCAAAAACCATAGGACCGTAGTCATGAGGTGAATAAACAAGCTGCTTCTGATAAGCTCCCAGATTAATAGGGTGATCTTTTACACCCCTCAGGTTGCCGCCCCACCAGTTGCCGTAGTAGTCATTGGTACCTGTCCATGGACTTGTATCAAAGGAATCATCATTCCATAAACCATCTTTTGGGTACATCTCAACACCTTCAACAAAAATCAATGCGTTAGGATGAACCTTCATTATTGCAAGGGCCGTTTCTTGTGCTACCCTTTTCCAGTTGTTTGCGTGTGCTGAGTCATCCCAGATAGCACTTTGGGATTTCATTTTCAATGTTCCTGCATTTGTATGAGGTTCATTTTTTAAATCAAAACCAATAATAGTATCATCGTTTTTATAGTGGTCAGCCACCCAAACCCATGCTGCCTTGAACACATCCTCTGTTATGGTGCCGTTATACCATAAGGGATAGGTATGACCCATATTGTCAGTTTCTGCACTATGTACGTCGAGAATAACCTTGATACCGACTCTTTTGAAGTTTTCCAGCATAAAGTTAAAAAGCTGGTAACTGTTCAAGCCTTCCAGAGCGGCATTATTGTAGCTTGTATCCGTAGAAGCAGGATATTCACCTTTACTCCAGGCATATAACAGATCTGTTGCAATAGGCATTCTGACAACGTTAATTCCTTTGTCTGCAACCATTTCGATATCCGCAACAATATTACTGTGATATGAATCCAAAAGCATTTTTTCACGGCAATTGAAACCAAACCAGTTGGCACCTGTAATCCATACCTTATTGCCGTATTTGTCTACAATATTTGTGCCTTCAACATGCAGCCAGTCATCACCGGGCTCTGCCACACCGGGTTCCGCTGCTGAAACCTTTGTTACTGACGGGATTAATAATGTCAAAAACATTACTAACACAAGAAATAAACTAATTGTTTTTTTCATACTTTTTCCTCCCAAATAAAATAAAATACTAATACATTTCTCTTTTGGAAATTAAATATTTAAGGGAATGAAAGTTGTGAATTGGAATAAATGAGAAAAGTACTTCAAGGAACCTTTAATTTGTACTTTTTATCCACCTATCACCTCCATGGACTAAATAATTAAAAGTCATACAAATAATACCATATAATCAACATATATACAACAAAATATCTTTTTTTGTCGTTAAACCATAAAAGAGAATGTAATTTGATTACAATACTTGATAATTTATGGTAAAATATTAATAAATGTATTAAATTTAATAAAAATTCTAAAAGAAACCCCTAATAGGAGTATTGTATGGAAGATAACTGTTTTAATCTTAAAACCATATTAGGTATTTTGTTTAAAATAACAAAAAAAAATGCAAATATACTGGCAGATAGATATTTACTTAAAGAAGTTTCCATAATATCTAAATGGAAAAATAACAAAACAGAAATTAAATCTGAAGATATATACAGAATTGTAGATTTTGCAGTAAAAGAAACAAGTAAAGTACAGCGTAAAATGATTAGAAAAGAAATACTAACTGTAATTGACTGCTCTTCCGTTACAGAAGAAATAAAACAAATGCTTACGGAAATAAAAGACTTTGGTGAATTTATCGAAGAATCTTTAAATGTATGTACTTCATGGTCCTACGATGTACCTGATGCAGACATAAGTAACGGACTTACCGGTAAGCTCGGCAGTGAAGATGACTACAGCTTGGAGTTGGATAAGGGACTGGAAGGGGGCTATAAAGGAATTGTTAAGTTTGATCTTGAGCTGATTAAAAATAATCAGGAAAGTACAAGCAATAAGAAAAATTCTCTACTAAAAAACAGTGAAATCAATGTGATACCAAGAAACAAACTTGGTAATGCAAAAAAGTTTATAGAAGCGAGAAGCGTTTTAACCGTGATTTTGATTGTTGCTATTTTAAGCTATACATTTATTCAGGCAAGTAACAATAATAAAAAAGTAGCTTCTGACATAAATCCAACTCAAGCCTCTCAATCAGCAAATCAGTCAAAGAAGCCTGTAGAAGCAGTTCAAGGGGAAGTTGCGGCAAAAAAAGACAAAACAGTGCCGACAAAGAAGTCGGATGAAAATAAAACAAACCCAAGTCGGGAAAACCAGAATAATAATCAGAAAAAAAGTCCTGCTTCTGTTGATAAATCCAAAAATAAAACTATAAACAGACCAAAAACAAATAATAATATAAAGACTCAAACCGAGCAGAAAAATAACGACATAAATATAAATATATCAGGAAGTTCTGATTTAAACATTGGGGTAGGTAACAACATTATAATTAATAACAACAAAACTAATGAGGCTTCAGATACTTCATGCTCCAAAGGGAAGACAGCTGCATCATCAGCTCAATCCACTGATAAAAGCAAAAAATAGAACTTTACAATTTAAGCAGCAAAATTTATACCTCTAAGACAGTAATGTATGTAAAGTAATGAGAAACAAAATAAAAATAAATGTCGGAGAGAATCTTATGAAAAAAATTTTAGGAATATTGGTATCTGCGTTAATTATTATTGCGCAAATAACTTCTGTAGGGGCAAATTCTGATAAGCTTAAAATCAAAATTGATAATGAAACAATAGAATTTGCTATGCCTTTGCAACTTGTAAATAATCAGCTTTTTGTACCTTTCAGAGAAACTATGACCTTGTTCGGATATAGTGTAAGCTGGGATAAAAATACAAATACTGCCATAGCAATGAAGAATGGTAAGCTGATTTCCTCCAAGCTTGGCAGCCGAGAGATAACAGCAGACGGCAAAAAAATTACTTTGGGCTCAGTTTCATATTTGCATCAGCAAAGGTTATATGTACCTGTACAGGCAATTGAAAGCGGTCTGAAGAAAATTGTTAAATGGAAAAGCAATGAAAACACTTTATACATATCCGGCTCAAAAAATAATATTAATGTAAATGTTCAGAATTCCAACGAATGTGTAATAGCTGTAGGAAATAATATTCTGGTAAACATAACAAACAAATACGGAGTGAACGAAATCAACGATAAGATAAATGATGCCGACAAGCTTCTGGAAAATAATAATTTTACCGGAGCTATAGGTATGTATGAAACAGTCCTTGAGAATATTTCAAGCACACAAAATCCTGAGGAATACGGGAGAACCAAGGTAAACATAGGTAATGCATATAACAGGCTTGCTGCAATGATTGACATGGAAGACAATGCGGAAAAAGCGGTTATGGCGTATGAGGCCGCACTTAAAGTCAGTACTCCTGAAAAAAACACGGTGGTATATGCGGCCGCCCGAAATGGCTTGGCGTATTCATATGTTATTCTGGCACAGGTAAGAGATACTGAAAAAAATATTTCTAAAGCTTTGGATTCATACTCACAAGCTATGAAAGTATACAGTCGGGATGCATACCCCCAAGAGTATGCTCAAATACAAAACAATCTGGGTTCTGCTTATTTAGTGTTGGCAGGTAGTAAAGATCGTCAAAAAAATCTTGAAACTGCTATGGAGTATTGCAATGAGGCACTAAAGTATTTTACACCTGAAAAAAATATCCAGAAGAATATTAAATTACACAATACCTTGGGATTAATTTATACGGGATTGGGAATGCTGTCAGATTCCGAAAAAAATATATCCAAGGCGTTTGAAGAATTCAATGAAGTTTTGAAAGTATGCAGTATAGATAAATATCCGAATGAATACGGATACGTGCAAAACAATATAGGTCAGTGCTATGGGAAGTTAGCTGATATAAGAGACCGTGAAGAGAATGCCTTAAAAGCTATAAAAGCTTACAACGAAGCCTTAAAGGTTGTTACCCCGGAAGAGTACCCTGTTAACTATGCCGTAACCAATATGTGCCTTAGTTCTACCTATGTTAAGCTTTCAGAGGTAAGAAATTCAGGGGAAAACCTCACTAAGGCAGTAGCAGCCTGCAACGAGAGCCTAAAAGTTCTCTCAATAGGGAGATACCCTTTAAATTATGCAGATGCGCAGAACAGGCTTGGAACAGTCTATTTCAAACTCGCCAGTCTTAGCTCAAAGAGGGCAAATCTTATGAAGGCTATAAATGCATATAATGAAGCCTTAAAAGTGTATACTTCCACCAAATATCCATTAGATTACTCTTTAAATACTTCTTATTTGGGAAAATGCTATAAAGGCCTTGGCGAATTAGATGACAGACAGGCAAATACTGAAAAAGCTATTAAATTGTATGATGAGGCACTAAAGATACTTACATTTGAGAATTATCCCATGTATTACGCAGACGTAAAAAACAATTTGGGAAACGCTTATAGAGCTTTGTACGCATTAACACTTAAACTGGATAATCTGAATAAATCTATAGAAGCGTACAGTGAGGCTCTGAGAGTGAATACCTTGGAAAAACAGCCAATGAGTTATGCTTTAATACAAAGCAATCTGGCAATTACTTATATGAATATAGGAGATGTATTAGATGACCAAGAAACAATAAATAAATCCTTACAAGCTTCCAAGGAAGCATTAAAGGTATATACCTTTGACAAGTACCCAATACGGTATGCAGATACAGTAATAAATATGGGATCAGCGTACTGGGCGATGTCTGAAATCAAAGATACGGCAGAAAATCTGACAAAAACCCGGGATTGTTATGAGGAATCTCTGAAGGTATACACATTGGATAAATACCCCCTAGACTATGCCTATTCCCAATACTGTATAGGATATTTAAGTATTGCAATTGCTGAGGCAAGTCCCTCTGAAAACGCAATTATAAAGGGTGTTGAGGCATGTCAGGAAGCGTTAAAAGTGTACACCTTGGAAGAAAATCCCGGTAAATACATGGAAGTCAAAGCTAATCAGGCTTTATTATACGTTAATTTAGCACAGCTAAAGGGCTCAGAAGATATATTAAATAAATCACAAGAAATATTCAAGGAACTGAAAGCTTACTATATTGATGAAAATGGTTCTATAAATGCTCCGGAATTTAATACGGATCTTGGATATATGTACTATGCTTTATCTAAGTTCAAGAATAGGGAGGAAAACCTTACAAGTGCAATAGAAGCTTATCAAAGGGCTGAAACCATGTTGCAGGAAAAAGATAATCCTGCAATGTATACCAAAATACAAAAACAACTTGGTATCTGCTTTTTAGACTTATCCGAGGTTAAAGATAAACAGAAAAATCTATTAGAGGCACTAAAGTATTATAATAAAGCTATAAAAAATATAAAAAATGAAGCTGAAATAGAGCAAATAAAAATTTACATAACACGGATTAATAATGATTTAAGCAAATAGTTGTGATAGTTCAAAGGGGAGAGTTACTGTGAAAGAAAAGCTGCTGCTAATGATAATTACATTACTACTTACCACAGGGGCAGGCGCTGTAAAAGCAAATGCTGAAAATATTCACACAGTACAAACTCCCTCCTTTGATTTTGAAGCTAAGCCCATAATAATAAATAAAGAACCCTTTATACCAATAAAACCAGTACTTGAGGCTCTTGGATGGAAAATAACCTGGGATTCAAAGAACAAGACAGTACAGGCACAAAAAGCAGAGAGTACCCTTGTAATTAAAATAGGCAGTAATATTGCCATTCTTAATAAAACTTATGTTTTACAAAACAGTCCTCCTGTTATTATAAATGGTATATCATATGTAAGCAGTAGGTTTGTAGCTCAGGAATTCGGAACAAAAGTCAGGTGGGACAGGAAGGAAAACCTGATAGTATTATCAAACAGGGATACCGGGAATATAAATGTCAGCGGTCAGGGCAATATTATAATTGCCGGAGACGGTTTAATTGTGAATATATTTGAGCCTTACGGAATAGAAACAGTATATGATCAGATAGATGATGCTGATGTGCTTTTATGTGCAAAAAAACCGGAAGAGGCCATTGAAAAATATAAAAACATTTTAGAAAACATATCAGAAAAAGAAACCCCAATAATCTATTCACATGTTACAAATAATATGGGTAATGCTTATAGTATTCTTGCCGAGTTCAGAGATGCACAAAAAAACAGTCAAAATGCCATATCGTCCTATACTAATGCACTGAGAAATTATTCGTCTGATAAACGGAGCAAAAACTACTTTATTACCCTAAGCAATCTTGCAAATGCATATTTCAATTCGTGGGAGGCAACGGGAAAAAATGCTGATTTGACCGCTGCTTCGAAAATCTATTCCGAAATACAAAAATCAGACTATTTGAACGATACCTGTGTAGAGAGTGCTTTAACCGACTATAATACGGGTATGGTTAATTATTCTCTTGGTAAAAATCAAATGGCTGTTAAAAGTTTTATCAAAGCACAGAATAAATACCTAATACTCCTGAAAAAAGTAAATAAAGAGGAGAATGGAGAAATGTGGGCATTACTGCAATATAATTTAGGAAATGTCTGCAAATCCTTGTCCTTGATTACAGACAAGGAAAAAAACGCTGACTCTGCTGAGTGTGCTTATGAAGAAGCTCTGACTGTAATGACAGTAGAGAGCTACCCTCTGGAGTATGCTCAATTACACAAGTATATGGGTGACATTTACAAGGTTTTGTCAGGCTTGGACAACAATAAACGTAAGTATATATTGAGAGCAATCGAGGAATATACTGAAAGCTTGAAGATTTACACACCTGATGAATACCCGGTCTGCAATAAACAGATTAATGCGGAATTAAAAACTTTAATTCATTAATCTTTCATAAAACTTTCATAAAACCTTCACTAATAATTCCATAAAAAGCTAACCCCTTGCTTATATAATTATATATGTGTTTATATAGTGTTTCTCCAAAACCATTAGATTTTCCACAGCTAACATTACACCACCTATTCAGCCATCGGAGGAACATAAATAATAAAGGATATGAATGGCACTTTGCAGGTTTATATTAGAGTGTTATTACATCGGGGGGTGTAGGATTTTCATGATAAGTGACGGCATGTTTTGGGCAATTCTATGTATTTCGGCCGTTGTATGTTTAATAACGATATTCTATATTGTTATTTCAACAAAAGAAATTATACGTAGAGAAAGGTATTTTAAGGGCGGAGGATTTAAAGGACTGTTTAATTTTGTAATGTCTCTTGTATTTATGGGAAGTATGGGATATTGCCTTTACAATGTACCGCAAATTCTTTTTTTCGGGTCATCCTGGAACAGTCTGGAGAAAGTAGGACCTGAAAATGTTGAAAAGGTTATTATTTGTTTAAGCTTTGTAATTTCTATCTTGTACATATATTTTGTTTTAACTTCATTCTTTTATAAACCAAACGACAAACCTTATTTTATGGTAATATCACTAAGCATAATCAGCGGTATAGGTAATTCCATAGTAGTTTTTATAATAAACAGAGCACTTGGAATGCTTGCCGGAGATGTAGAAAAATGGGCTCTTATAGAAAGTAAGTTATACATATTTTTTATATGCGGAATACTGCTTTTTACAGTAGCAGCAATGATTGTGCGGAAAAAACTTATTTCTGTTACCAATAACATAATATTTGAAAAGCGTATCCAGATAATAGACAAAATATTAAAAGCTCCATATATAAAATTCTCATCTCTTGAAGACGGCAGCATTTATGCGGCATTAAACAATGATACTGAGACCATAGGAAATTTCGTTGGGCATCTGGTAGCAGGTATAACAGGAGTTATTACACTGATAACTTGTTTTGTATATCTTGCAATTCTTGATAAGAGAGGAACGTTATTCTTCCTGATTGTGCTTATTGCCACAATAGGCATATTCCAACTGGCTGTATCCGGTGCTCAAAAATTCTTTGAGCAGAACAGAAACTTTCAGACAACATTCTTTAAAAACATAAAGGACCTTGTAGAAGGTTTTAAGGAGCTTTATATAAATACAAGAAAGCGCATGGGGTTCAGACGTGACATAGAAGACAGCTGTGAGGCTTATCGCGACTCCAGAATAGCAGGAGATTTTAAATTTACAAATGTAACCATATTAGGAGAAATTCTCTACACAGGAGTAATTGGTGCTATTGTATTTACGTTTCCGATACTGTTTGATATACAAATTTCAACTTTACAAAACTTTGTACTTGTCCTTTTGTATATGGGAGGAATAATAAACGAAGCACTCTTTGCTATTGTTCCCACATGTATGAGAGTGGTAGTAAGCTGGAAAAGAATAAACAGCTTTGCCAACAGCATTTCAGCAGATGAGGATTATAAGGATTCTGAGATTGAAATCGCCAAAGAAAACCTCACCATTGAATTTCGAGGTGTCAAGTTTGCCTACAAAAATGAAAACGGGGAATCCTTTGAAGTCGGTCCTATTAATTATATTTTTAATTTCGGAGAAATAGTTTTTATAATGGGTGGCAACGGAAGCGGAAAGTCAACTCTTGCAAAGCTTTTGACAGGGTTGTATCTGCCTGATGAAGGACAGGTGTTGGTCAACGGTCAAAGAGTGAATTCAAGGGAACTGGGAGGATATTTTTCATCAGTTTACAGTGATTATCATCTATTTGAAAAGTTATATGGAATTGAATACAAGGACAAGCTTGGTGACATAGAAAGATATCTTAATATACTTGGAATAGACAGTAAGGTTGAAATAAAGGACGGGGAATTCAGTACACTCAAGCTGTCCTCGGGACAGAGAAAAAGACTTGCCCTTTTGGTAAGCTATCTTGAGGATCGACCCGCATATCTTTTTGATGAATGGGCCTCCGACCAAGACCCTGAATTCAGAAAGTTCTTCTACAAGACCCTTCTTCCTGAGCTCAAAGCAAGAGGAAAAGCTGTAATAGCAATCACTCATGATGATAAATACTTTGATGAGGCGGATAGGATAATCAAAATGGACATGGGAAAGATAGTCAGCAGTATTATGTCGGTAAATGTGTAATGGGGGAGTAGGAATGAAAAAATTACTTGCAGGGTTATTAATTGTTCTATTGGTTTTTCAGACTGCATGCACACAGGATCTGTCTGTTGTAAAAGGTTCGCCGGATTATAAAGGAAAGGGTGTTACTATAACGGATAAAGGAAACTATTTCGATGTAACGCTTGATTTTACAAAAGGATTAAGCCACAGGGAAATAGGAAAGGAATTTGCCAAAGGAATACTTTGTGTTGTACCTGATTATGAAGCTTTGGTTGATTCATACATAGCGGATAACCTTTTTAAAAGTGAATATAATGAAGCTTTCTGGAGAGTTGACGATATAAAAACGCAGATTGATAAAGATTACAGAGAAGAAATTGAAGGTATGTCGGAAGTGTTTTCCGGCGGTGACAAAAATATAAGGGGAGATAACAAAATATCAAAGGACGAGTTTTATCTGTTTAATTTATTCCTTGATGCCATAAGGTCTACACAGTGCAGTTTCGTATCAGTATTTGGCTCAAAGAGTTCAACGGGGAAAACAATTACCGGAAGGATTCTTGATTGGTACGGAGGTAATAAGAACCAGCTTCCCAGAATTCAGGGGATTATTACAATGAAAAATGCTACTGGAAGCATATGCTCTATTGGGTATATGGGCTTTATGGGAATAATAACAGGGTTTAATGACAGAAAAATATTCGCTGCAGTTCAGGAATCAACCTCGGGGGCAGCATATTCCTCGGTAGGGAAAAGGTCCTACCCCATGGATTTAAGATATGCATTAGAAAACACTGAAAATATGGACAAAACTATTAGTCTTATGCAGGATGAAAAAAAGCAGTATGCGGTAAATCATCTGATTGTATTTTCAGATCCAAATGAGAGTAAGATTCTTGAGAATAATTTCAGCGGAAGAGGCACCGGAGAAGGTAGAGTCAGGCGTGCCGTTAGAACGGATGAATCCAAGCTAAACAAAGGTATAACTTGGGGAATAAAAGATGCGGTTGCATCGGTTAATTCATTTCTTCTGGATGGCAATACGGACAACCATACGAGAAATAAATACAATACACGAAGATGGAAATACATAAAAGAACAGTTATCCGGCAGGGAAGCAAAATTCTCCACGGAGGATATCAAAAATATTATGACTTATACCAAAGGCTCACCAAGAGCTTTACTAGATACAAGGTATTTATACACAAAAGCAACAATGAGTATGACTGTATTTCAGCCGGATACCCTTTCACTGGAGATTTATTTTTTCCCGAGAAATACTTTGAAGGTACCTGATAAACCTACTTTTGAGAGAATTTCAGTATTTCAATAATATTAACTAACAGGTGGTGAAAAGAATGTATGCATATAAAACATTAGTAGATTTAATTGTTTCCAGACAGGATGAAAAAGCCAAGGGTATCACATTTATATTAAGTGAAGAAGAAGAAAATTTTGTATCCTATAGTGAGTTATACCATGGAGCAAGGACTCTTTTATACAATTTACAGGCAGCAGGCTTCAAAAAAGGCGACGAAGTTATATTTCAGATAGATAACAACAGACAATTTATGTTTGCCTTCTGGGGATGCATACTTGGAGGATTAATACCGGTTCCTGTTACAACAGGGACAAATGATGAACACAAACTAAAGCTGTTTAAAATATGGAATATACTAAAAAACCCGAAAATGCTTGCCTCCGACGATTTTTTCTCAAGGCTCAAAAGTTTTGGAGAGAAAAATGGGTTATCTCAACAAGTTGACATAATGAAAATCAGAACCTTGAGTCCGGAGAATTTAGAAAAAACAGCTTGTGTAGGACAAATTGAATTTGCTGAGGAAAATGATATTGCATTCATTCAGTTTTCATCAGGCTCCACAGGAGACCCGAAAGGTGTAATAATTACCCACAAAAATGTATTGTATGATATAGGCTCGGTTATACGCTGGGTAAATATAAATTCTGAGGACTCGGGGTTGAATTGGATGCCTCTGACCCATGATATGGGCCTTATAGGTACACACATAAAGGACGTAATTGCATGTATAAACCAATATAATATTGAAACACAATTGTTTATAAGACATCCTTCATTATGGATACAAAAAGCCAGTGAACATAAGGTTACACTATTGTATTCACCTAATTTCGGCTACAAACATTTTCTGACCTTCTTTAAGCCGGATGTAAAAAAGGACTGGGATTTGTCAAAGGTCAGGCTTATATACAACGGTGCTGAGCCTATATCTTATGAATTGTGTAATGAATTTCTGGAAAAGCTGTCACCCTACGGCTTACAGAGAAACTCAATGTATACGGTTTACGGTCTGGCAGAAGGGACTATTGCAGTAACCTTTCCACGCCTTGGTGACGAAATGAGATTTATAACCTTAGACCGTAATTACCTGAATACAGGTGATACTGTAAGAGAAGTAGCCAAGGACGACATCAGAGGCTGCAGCTTTGCTGATGAAGGATATCCCCTATATGACTGCTATGTCCGAATATGTGACATTGACAACAATGAAATAGGTGAAAACAGAATTGGCTACATATGCATATCGGGCGCAAATGTAACCTCGGGCTACTATAACAACGAGGAAGCAACCCGCAAAGCAATAACTCAGGACGGCTGGCTCAATACAGGGGACTTGGGCTTTATGAGAGATGGAAGACTTGTTATAACGGGACGTGCTAAGGATGTAATATTTGTAAAGGGCCAAAACTACTATTCCCATGATATTGAGCGTATCGCACAGGAAGCAGACGGCATTGATTTGGGCAAGATTGTAGCGGTGGGAGCCTTCAATGAAAAAATAAAGTCTGATGAACTGATACTCTTTGTGCTGTTCAAAATGAAAGCAGATAAATTTACGGGAACAGTACGTACTCTGAAAAAATTAATCAGTGAGAGAATGGGAATAGAAGTGTCACAGGTAATTCCAATAAAAAGTATTCCCAAAACCACCAGTGGAAAAGTACAGCGTTACAAGCTCCGTGAAAACTATATTAATGGTGAGTTTGATACCATAAAGAATGAATTAGAATTACTGCTTAAATCAGAAGCAGACAGCAGAACAATTGACCTGCCAGAAAATGAGATACAGGCAAAACTGGTAAAAATCTGGCAAGAGATACTGGGTGTAAAGCAGATAGGCATTAAGGATAATTTTTTTGAATTGGGAGGAGATTCTTTGAAGCTTACTCAGACAATCTCCAGAATCAGAGAGGAGTTCGGAGTTGAACTTGAACAGACAGTTTTCTTTGAAAACCCTGTCCTTGACATCCTTGCTGACATCATTGAAAAATCAGATATAAAATCAGATGATGAAAATATCGTGCGGCGTTTACAAGAAAAGGGTGCTTTACCACTTTCATATGCTCAGCAGAGGATATGGTTTCTTGACAGACTGAATGAAAACAGCTCCCAATACATGTTATATTCATGCCTTAATATTGAGGGAGATATTAATTACGACTTACTGTTAAAGAGTTTTAATACAATTATAGGGAGACATGAAAGCCTGAGAACTTCTTTTCGTGAAGAGGATGGAATACCTGTGCAGACAGTAATGGAAGGAGTTCACATGGAGCTGCCTTTAATTAGTCTTACAGAAATACCATTAGACAGTAGAAAAAAAGAAGCTATGGTTCTTGCAAAAGAGGAAATAAGCTATCCATTTGATTTAAGTAAGGCACCTTTAATCAGAGGAAAATTGCTTCAGCTTGAAAAAGACCAATACATTTTGATTCTGGCAGCTCATCATATGGTGTTTGACGGCTGGTCTTTCAAGATACTGCTGAAAGAATTGGAAATATTATATAATTCCTATTTGCAAAACAAAAATTATGTCTTGCCTGAACTAAAAATTTCGTATTCGGATTACGCTTGTTGGCAAATAGACAGATACAAGGGAAATACTATACACAAACAGCTTGTCTACTGGAAGGAAAAGTTAGGAGGAAAGCTTCCGGTACTGGAACTGCCCTTTTCAAAGCAAAGGCCTACAGTACAAACCTATAGAGGCTCAAACTTACGTTGCAGACTTTCAGAGGAGTTGTCTCAAAAACTAAAAACCAGGGCAGAACAAGAAGGTGCCACGCTTTATATGATGTTACTTGCAGCCTTTAAGGTTTTACTTTTTAAATATACAGGACAAGAAGACATAATCATCGGTTCACCTGTTGCAAACAGGAACCGTTCAGAGCTGGAACCACTGATAGGATTCTTTACAAACAATCTGGTCATTAGGACAGCTTTCAACGGAGACAGCAGCTTTCGTGAACTTTTGAGAAATGTAAGAAATGTCACCCTTGAAGCATACTCTAATCAGGATGTTCCTTTTGAAAAAATAGTTGAAGAACTTAATCTGGAACGCGATATGAGTCGCAATCCCCTTTTCCAGATGTTTTTCAGCCTCCAGGATACTCCTGTACCTGAAGCAAGGCTGTCCGGCATGAGTATTTCAAGTATTGACATAGAGGGTGACACAGCGAGATTTGACCTTTCTGTTGATATAAACGACAGTGGGTCAGGACTGGAAGTAAACTTTGAATTTAATACAGACTTATTTGATGCAGAATACATAAAAAGAATGGCAGGACATTACACATATTTATTGGAGAACTTAACTGAGAATTTTGAAACACAAATCAACAAGTTTGATATTTTAAGTTCAGAGGAGAGTAAAACCTTACTGGAAGGCTGGAACAATACCCGTATGGATTTTGAGAGTGGTTTGTGGATACGACTTTTTGAGGACAAGGTATCAATTAATCCCCATGCCGTCGCTGTAGTAAAGGGAGACGAACAGCTTTCCTACAGCGACCTGAACACAAGAGCCAACCGGCTTGCAAATTATCTTGCAGCTCAGGGAGTCGGCCCTGAAACCATAGTAGGCATATATATGGAGCGTTCTATAGATATGCTTACGGCTTTAGTAGGTGTCCACAAGTCAGGTGGAGCGTACCTTCCTATGGACCCCGTTTTTCCAAAGGACAGACTGGAGTATATGCTCAAAAATGCACAGGTTCCTGTCATTTTAACTGATACTGCAATTAAGGATACACTGCCTTTAAACACAGCAAAAATAATTTGCTTAGATGAACAATGGAAACAAATATCTGAACAAAGCGCTGGAAAACCTGAAAACAGAGCCAAATCGGATAATCTGGCATATGTAATATATACTTCAGGCTCCACCGGAAATCCAAAGGGTGTGCAGATTGAACACCATGCATTAACAAACTTCCTGCTTTCAATGGGTACAAATACAAACATATGTGAAAAAGACAGGCTTTTGGCTGTAACTACTTTGTCCTTTGACATTGCAGGTCTGGAAATGCTGCTGCCATTAGTAGCAGGTGCCACAGTTGTAATGGCAGGAAGAGATGAAGTAATAGACGGAGAAAAACTCATAGCACTTATGGATAAGCATGATATTACTATTATGCAGGCAACGCCTGCCACGTGGAGAATGCTTGTGGAAGCACAATGGCAGGGAAACAGCAGTCTCAAAATTCTCTGCGGAGGAGAGGCACTGCCAAGAGATTTGGCGAATGAGTTAATGGACAGATGTTCATGTCTGTGGAATGTTTATGGGCCAACTGAGACTACTATATGGTCTACCATGATGCGCTTGGCTTCAAAAGAAGGCCCGGTATCCATAGGAAAACCTATTGCAAATACAACGGTATATATACTTGATAATGAAATGAAGCCCACTCCTGTAGGCATACCGGGAGAACTATATATAGGTGGAGCAGGTCTTGCACGGGGATATTTAAAACTTCCGGAGCTGACAGCGGAAAAATTTATTCCAAACCCCTTTAATAGCAAAAAAGAATCCAAATTATATAAAACAGGAGATATTGTCAGGTTTATGCCTGACGGAAACATAGAATTTGTAGGGCGTGGTGATCATCAGGTTAAAATAAGGGGCTTCCGCATAGAATTAGGTGAAATAGAGACACTTTTAAACAAAAATCCTTTGATTACTCAGAGCGTAGTTGTATGCAGAGAAATATTAAGCGGAGAAAAAGCTATTATAGCCTATGTAATCCCAAAAACCAAGGATACAGATACAAGTGCGTTAAGGACGTACTTAAGGGAAAGACTTCCTGACTATATGATACCCTCATATTTTGTAAAGCTTGATTCCTTCCCGATGACACCAAACAATAAAATAGACAGAAAAGCTTTGCCAACACCTGAAAAAGCAGTCCGTGGAGAAAATACAAACAGATTGCAGCCGTCAAATGAGGTGCAAAAAACGGTATCAGACATCTGGAAAGAGGTTCTTGGCAGAGAAAGCATAGGACTCAATGAAAACTTCTTTGATTTGGGTGGTCATTCACTACTTTTGGCAAAAGTACGCAGCAAAATAGCCAAAGCAATGAATATAAATTTGCAGGTTATGGATTTGTTCAAATATCCTACAGTCGGCACACTGTCAGATTATCTTGAACAAAGGCTGGGCATAAAATCAGTCGTTACAGACAACAAAAAAAGTATGCCAAAAACGACTTCTTTACAAAGCAATGATATAGCAGTAATAGGTATGAGTGCAAGAGTACCCGGTGCAAAAAATATAGATGAGTTTTGGTCAAATCTTTGTCAGGGAAGGGAATCAATAACCCGTTTCAGTGATGAAGAAATAATTGCAGAGGGAATAGCTCCTGATTTGTTAAAAAAGCCTGAATACGTGAAGGCTTGGGGTGTTTTAGAGGACGCCGACAAATTTGATGCACAGTTTTTCGGCTTTAATCCAAGGGAAGCGGAAATACTGGACCCTCAGCAGAGAATATTCCTTGAAGAAGCATGGAAGGCAATGGAAGACGCAGGCTGTGATTCCGAAAAGTTTATTGGTGCTATAGGAACCTTTGCAAGCGTCGGTATGAATACATATATAAAGTATCTCACAGAGGACGATGAAATTGGAAATGTGGCAAATAATTATCAGATAATGATAAATAACGATAAGGACTTCCTTGCCACCAGGGTAGCTTATAAACTAAATCTGGAAGGCCCCGGATTAACTGTTCAGACAGCCTGCTCATCCTCAATGGTTGCAGTACATCTTGCGTGCAGAAGTCTTTTGAATAAAGAATGTGACATGGCTTTAGCAGGGGGTGTAAGTATAAGGCTTCCACAAAAAACAGGTTATCTGTATCAGGAAGGAATGATACTGTCACCGGATGGACATTGCAGAGCCTTTGACGAAAAAGCAAAAGGAACTGTGGGCGGAAACGGCGCCGGAGCAGTTGTTCTAAAAAGGCTGGAGGATGCCATAGCGGAAGGTGACAACATCTGTGCAGTAATAAAGGCAACGGCTGTGAACAACGACGGCTCGCTGAAAGTAGGCTATACTGCCCCGAGAATTGAAGGGGAAGCGGGAGTTATTGCAAAGGCACAGGAACTGGCCGGAATAAGCCCTGACACTATTACATATATTGAAGCCCACGGAACAGGGACACCACTTGGCGACCCAATAGAAATAGAAGCACTGGAAAAAGTTTTTGGTGATAAGACTGACAAGGAAAAGTATTGTGCAATTGGCTCTGTCAAAACAAACATAGGCCATCTGGATGCGGCATCAGGGGTAATAGGCCTTATAAAAACAGTTCTAGCCATCAAAAACGGCATGATACCTCCAAGTCTGAATTTTGATAAGCCTAACCCAAAGTGCAATTTTGAAAACGGACATTTCTATGTAAATGAAAAACTCTCCCAATGGAAAACTGATGGGATACCCAGAAGAGCAGGAGTTAGCTCATTTGGAATCGGAGGTACAAATGCACATGCCGTTTTGGAAGAAGCTCCCGCAAAAAAATATGCAGCTTCTGAAAAAACAACGAATTTATTAATATTTTCAGCTAAAACGCCAATTGCATTAAAGAGAATGACAGCAAACTTTGCATTACATTTAAAAGAAAATCCCGATATTGATATGACGGATGCGGCATACACACTGAAGCTGGGACGAAGAGAATTTGAGTACAAGTGCTGTGTTGTCTGCAATACAAGAGAAGAAGCAATAGAAGCTTTAGAAAATGATAATTTGATATATGGAAAACATGAAAAAAGTGACAAAAGCTATAATGCTGCAAGGTTAAAGGATTACACAGAGGAAGAATTGGGACTTTTCTGGCTGCAAGGCGAAAAAATAGATTGGATTAGCTTATATGAAGGACAGGTAAGAAACAAGGTTAGTCTTCCGGTGTACCCCTTTGAAGGACAATCCTTCTGGGCAAAATCTAAAAAAGACGGCAGGAAGGACATCAAGGACTATTTCTATTCACCATTATGGAAACAGACCCTTTACAATAATCCATCAGAGCTGATATTGGCTGAAAATACCAAAGTAATACTTGCTTTGAGTGAAAAAAACAGCTTTGAAAATAAATTTGCGGAGCTTTTAAAAGAAGCCGGGGCAGAAGTCATTGTGGCTAACCCAAAACAGCAGCAGAACTATGACACATTACTGACAGAACTGAAAAATCAAGGTAAATTACCCGACAGAATTATTAATATGCTGGGAATTTCAAATGAAAACCGGGGCAAGGACCTTTTCTACAGCATGCTGTTCCTTGCAAAAGCACTGGGTAAACAGGAATTGAAAAAAGATATAACTGTTATTGCTCTCACAAATGGTATGCAAAAGGTGTTCGGAGAATCGGTACTGTACCCTGAAAAAGCCTTGGTATTAGGCCCTTGCAGAGTAATTCCAAGAGAATATGAAAATATCAAGTGCAGAAGCGTGGATTTCATACTTTGTGAAGATGGCAGTCCTCTAGAAAGAGAGTTGCTGGAGCAACTTTTTTATGAAGCCTGTAGTGATTCCGAAGATGCCACGGTAGCGTACAGAGGAGAAAGCCGCTTAATTCAAAGCTTTGATAAAATGGAACTCCAAAATACTCAAAAGCCTGTACTTCAAATAAAAAATAAGGGAACTTATCTCATAACAGGCGGCTTGGGCGGAATCGGACTGGTTCTGGCAGAATATCTTGCCGAGAGGGAAAACGTAAATCTTGTACTTTTGGGACGGTCTTCCTTCCCGCAAATGGAGAAGTGGGACGAGTGGTTGGAAAACAAGGGCATAGCTGACAAAAATTCTATAAAAATAAAAACCTTAAAGCATATAAAAGAACTTGGCTCAGAAATTCTCATCTGCCGTGGAAATGTAGACAATATGGAAGAAATGACTGGTGTATGTCAACAGATTAACAATCACTTCGGAAAAATCGACGGTGTGATTCATGCAGCCGGAAATCCGGGTGGTGGCATGATACAGCTGAAGGAAGAAACCTTTGTTGAAGATGTATTTGCGCCAAAGGTTACTGGAACACGGGTGTTATATGAAGTATTAAAGGACTGTAAGCCGGATTTCTTTATTATGAGTTCATCACTCAACTCCATAACAGGAGGTTTTGGACAAGCAGATTACAGTGCTGCCAATAATTTCATGGACGCATTTGCTGTTGCTCATGATTCAAGACAGGGAACACGTTTTGTATCAATTAATTGGGACAGGTGGCCGGGAATAGGTATGGCCACAGGCAACAAAAAATCCATTCATCCCCTGCTGGACAGAAAGATATCCGAATCACCGGATAAGGCGGTATATTTATCACGGTTCAGTCCTAAGAAGGATTGGGTACTTAGTGAACATCTTGTAATGGGAATCCCTACAATAGCAGGAACCACATACCTTGAAATGGCCAGAGCTGCTTTTGCAGATATAAATGGGGATAAACCTGTTGAATTTTCGTATGTTTCCTTTCTGACACCAATGGTAGTCAGGGAAAGTGAAGAACAGGATGTTCTGACAATATTGAAAAGCAGCAGCGGACATTTTGAATTCAAAATATTCAGCAGACTCAATTCAAATGTGGAAGAAAATCCATGGATAGAACATGCTCAAGGTAAAATTACAGCTGTAATTGACCCTGAATACAAGAACATTGATATTTCTCAAGCAGAGAACATATTCAATGAAGAAAAATTTGATTACATTAAGAAAGATATTAATGAATTTATAACTTTCGGGAACAGGTGGAAGACACTGAAAAGACTTGGATTCCACGGTACAAAAGGATTTGCGGAGATAGAATTAGCCCCGGAATTTATAGATGATTTAAGGTACTTTAATATACATCCTTCTCTTTTGGATGTTGCTACCGGTTCGGTAAGATTAGCATCCAAAAGAAATTTTCTTCCTGTTTCATACGAGAAGTTAATCGTAAAACAAAAACTGCCTGAAAAAATTTATGCACGTATGATCTTCAGGGATGAATACAATGCACCTAATGAAATAATAACCTGTGATATTGATATTTTAGATGGAAAAGGTGTTCAGATAATTGAAATAAAGAATTTTTCAATGAGACAAGTTTCAGCGGAGAATAGTGAAAACATTAAGAACAGAAGTCGGAGTTTAAATTCCTTTACCGAAGAAACTCAAGGCTATAACAGTTTAATTAACCTTTCAAACAGCAGCAATATTATGAATTCGGGACTGACGTCAGCAGAAGGAAGAAAGGCATTTGAAAAGATACTGTCGGGACAGTTCTTTAACAATCAGGTTATTGTATCAACCAAAGAAATTAAAGAAGCTATTGCAAGTGCAGGCTATATAAATAAAAAAATAAATACTGTGGCAGAAATTGACCAACAGAAGACATTACATCCAAGACCGGATCTTCCCAATGCATATTCTGCACCTAAAAGCGAGGCTGAAAAAAGACTTGTACCCCTATGGCAAAATCTTCTTGGCATAGAGGGGGTAGGAATTCATGATGAATTTTTTGCACTGGGTGGGGATTCTCTTCTCTTGGTACAGCTACATACAAAAATAAAAGAAATGTTTACAACAGATTTAGCCGTTGTTGATTTATATAAATACAATACTATAGCGCTTCTGGCCTCGAAGCTTGAGGGTGATAACCATCAGGAAGAAAAGCCAAGCTTTAAACGCATAAATGAGAGGGTCAGCAAACAACAGGAAAGAATGAAGCAAAGAAAACAAAGGCTGATGATACAGAGGGGGGAAAAGCATTAATGAGTAATTTTGAAGAAAACGGCTCTTTGGACGGTGCAATAGCCATAATAGGTATGGCAGGCCGTTTACCGGGTGCTGATAATACGGAGAAGTTCTGGGAGAATCTTTATAACGGCGTGGAGTCAGTAAAATTTTTTAAACATGATGATTTGGTAAAGATGGGTATAGATGAACATCTGCTGGATAATCCCAAGTATGTTGCTGCGGATGCTATTTTGGATGGTATGGACATGTTTGATGCAGAGTTTTTTGATTATTCTGCCAGAGAAGCCGAAATTATGGACCCACAACATCGCCTGTTTTTGGAAAGTGCATGGGAGGTACTTGAAAGTGCCGGATATAATTCAGATTTGTATGACGGACGAGTTGCAGTATATGCAAGTGCAAACTTAAGCGGATACATGGTAAGAAACCTGTATTCCAATCCGGGACTTGTTGAAAGTCTGGGATCCTTCAAAATAATGATAGCAAACGGACAGGATTTTCTTGCAACAAAGGTGTCCTACAAAATGAATCTAATGGGGCCAAGTGTAAATGTCAACACTTTATGTTCATCCTCTATGGTGGCGGTTCATTACGCTTGTCAAAGTCTTAATAACTTTGAGTGTGATATTGCTATGGCAGGTGGGGTCAGCTTTCAGGTGTCAAGAAACGAGACCTTCTTTTATCAGGAAGGCGGCATCGGTTCAGCAGACGGACACTGCCGTGCATTTGACTCAAAAGCCAATGGAACGGTAAGCGGAAGCGGACTTGGCATATTAGCATTAAAAAGACTGGAAGATGCAATTGCCGACGGAGATTATATACATGCGGTTATAAAAGGAACAGGTATAAATAATGACGGTTCTTCAAAGAACAGCTATACTGCTCCAAATGTAGACGGTCAGGCGGAATGTATTGCTGAGGCCATAGAAATGTCCGGAGTTAACCCGGAAACAATAACATACATAGATGCTCACGGAACGGGTACAAATCTGGGAGACCCCATTGAAATAGCCGCTTTGACTAAGGCATTCAGAGCATATACCGATAAAAAAGAATTTTGTGCCATAGGTTCGGCAAAAACCAATATTGGACATCTTGTAAATGGCGGTGGAGTGGCAAGTATGATAAAAACAATACTTTCCATGAAACACAGAATAATTCCGGCGAGTCTGAATTTTGAGGAACCGAATCCCAAAATAGATTTTGTAAACAGCCCGTTTTATGTAAATAGTGAGCCTGCAAAATGGGAAACAGAAGGTTTTCCGCTAAGAGCAGGTGTTAGTTCCTTTGGAATCGGCGGTACCAATACACATATTATTCTTGAGGAAGCCCCTGCTGCGGAACCATCCCAAGAATCACAAAGACCGTACCAGCTGATTTCACTATCAGCAAAGACAGAAACAGCACTGGAAAAAATGACGCAAAATCTTGCTGAACATATTAAGAAAAATCCTGACTTGAATATAGCAGATATAGCCTTTACACATCATGTCGGCAGAAGGAGTTTCAATCACCGCAGAATTGTTGTATGTAAAAACCTTGAAGATTTGGGAGTTAAATTGAGTAATACTACATGTGAAAATGTATTCTCATACTTCCAAAAACACAAGGACAGGCCGGTTGTATTTATGTTACCTGGAGATACAAAATACATAAATAAATGCGGTGAATTGTACAGGACAGAAGAAAAGTTCAGAAATACTGTGGACTACTGTGCTGATTTTCTATTGCCAATATTGGGTACAGATATCAGAACTTTACTTGAATCAGACAGAACCGGTAATAAAAATAGCAGTATTGAAAAGTCAACAGCTTTTGTTGCACAGTATTCAATGGCAAAACTCCTGCAGGAGTCAGGCATAAAACCTGAAAGTATGATAGGTGAAGGTACGGGAGAATATGTTGCCGCATGCATTTCTGAAGTTTTTGGTCTTGAAGATGCATTGAGAATTACTGCTTCTGAAGACAAGGATTTTTCGGGTATTCTTTCAGAAATCAATTTAAGTATACCTGAGATACCTTTTGTATCATCCGTAAGTGGAAAATGGATAGAGGATTCCATGGCCACAAGTACTGATTACTGGCTGAAACAGCGTAATTGCAGTTTATCAGCTCAAGGCTTGCAGGAAATTGTGTCTGATGATGAAAGGATTTTTGTTGAAATCGGCAACGGTAAAAGGTTCTCATCGGAAGCAGGAACTTCTTTTATTGCAGTTCAGCTTGAAAGCAAAAGCTCCTCTGAGTCATTTATGGAATGTATGGGAAAGATTTGGGTTTACGGAGGAAAGCTTGACTGGAATAAATTATATGAAGAAGAAAATAGACACCGTATTCCACTGCCCACATATCCCTTTGAAAGGCAGCGATATTGGATTGAACCGGGTGTAAGAAATGAAAGCAAAAAAGAGCAGGAATTTCCTGTTTCAGATAAATCGGAAATTGACGAAAAGGTTCTTACAGAGGCTACAAAGGGAAATATATCAATATCAGTAGATTTGGATGAAGCTGAAAAGAAAAAGCAAATAGAAGATATTCTTCTTTTTAAAGCTAAACTTGAAAAGCTGTGCTCAGAATTCCAAGGCAAAATAAATGTTTCACCACTATTACTAAAAGGGCCGGAAAAACTAACCGGAGATATGGATGGCTCTGAGAAGCTTAGTAAAAGGCCTCGTCCCGATTTGGATGTACCTTATGTTGAGCCTTCAAGTGAGGTTGAAAAAGTAATTGCGGAGTACTGGAAAAAGGTTCTTGGCTTTGAAAAACTGGGAATACATGACGATTTCTTTGAACTGGGAGGCCATTCGCTGATTGCTGCCGCCGTTGCAGCTGATTTGAGCAAGGTATTCAAAATACAGATTCCAATGACAAAGCTTTTGGAGGCTACAACAATAGCGGATGTTGCCGAAATGATTGAAACCTTCCGTTGGGCAATGCAGGGAGAAGAAGAGGCGGCAGCTGCGCAAGAGGAAATGGAAGGCGGCACAATATAATTTTCTGGAGGTGGTTACAATGTCTGTAATGCAATTTCTGTCAAGGCTGCGTAATATGGGAGTAAATTTATGGTTGGACAAGGATGAATTAAAATATAAGGCTCCAAAAGGAGTAGTAAATAAAACACTACTTAATGAAATTTCACAAAATAAGCTTGAAATAATAGAATTTCTCAAAAAAATAAAAATGGAAACTACCTCAAATAATGAGCAGATTCCGCAGGCTCCCAGAGAAGGCAAAACGGAATTTCCACTTTCCTATTCACAGCAGTCTATGTGGTTTTATGACCAGCTTATTAATGGAAATCCTGCTTTTAATATATCAAATGCTGTAAAAATAACAGGTGAACTTGACATAAATGCCATTGAAAAAGCAATAAATGTACTGGTAAAAAGGCATGAGGCCTTGAGGACAACCTTCAAAAGTATTGACGGAAATCCCGTTCAGGTTGTAAAAGCAGAATTAACAACAGAGCTTTGTAAAACATATTTGGAGAATTCCGTTGATGAAGTTCGTGTTAAAGACCTTTTAAAAGAGGAAGCAAGGCGGGTCTTTAATCTTGAAACAGGCCCATTATTCCGTTTTCACCTATTTATACTTGGCGCAGATAACTATGTATTAACTTTGGTTATACACCACATAATATCTGACGGTTGGTCAAATACGGTATTGGTGGGAGAGCTGTTTACTTTATATAAGTCCGAAATACAGGGGACAGGTCAGGTAATGCCTCTGCCTTCATTACAATTTGCGGATTATGCGTACTGGGAAAGAAACAGATTACAGGGAGAAGTGTTGGATAATTTATTATCCTATTGGAAAAAACAACTGGCAAATACAAGCACTCTAGAACTTCCCCTTGACCGTGAAAGACCTACTGTACGAGCTTTTGAGGGTGGATATGAACCTGTGGCAATATCCCCTGAACTTACAACGAAAATAAATAATGTTTGTAAAAATAAAAGTGTTACCCAGTTTATATTGATTCTTGCTGCCTTTAAAACTTTACTTTACAGGTATTCGAGGCAGCAGGATATATGTATAGGTACAGTTGTTGCAAACAGAAACAGAAAAGAGCTTGAGCGTGCAGTAGGATTTTTTATGAATACTCTTGCATTGCGCACCCAAATTGAAGGGGAAATAAGCTTTGCCGAGGTATTAGAAAGAGTAAAGAAAACCACCTATGACGCATTTATATATCAGGAGCTGCCTTTTGACAAGATGGTAGAGGAACTGAAACCACCCAGAGAGGATGGAGTAAATCCATTTTTTCAGGTTATGTTTATACTGCAGAACACTCAAAAAGTAGACTTAGAACTTCCGGGAGTAACAATGCAGCCCCTTGAGATAGAAAGTGATATGGCACCGTTTGATTTAAGACTGCAACTCACTGAGACACAGGAGGGCTTAAAAGGTGCCTTTGATTATAACGTTTCAATTTTTGATGCTTCTACCATCAGAACGTTGGTAAGACACCTGATTACCACATTGGAATGTATAGTAGAAAATCCCGAGGAGAAAATTACACAGCTTCCCATATTCAATCAAGAGGATATTAAAAAAATACATAAGCTAAAAATAGCTGTTACAGCAACCTTCACAGCTGAGCCTATTGAAGATTATATAAATTGGTGGTGCAAAGAATTCGGCATTAAAAACGAGGTGGTTTTTGCACCCTATAATCAGGTAATTCAGCAGCTTTTAGACGAAACAAGTTTAGTTTCACTAAATGACGGTGTCAATATTCTACTAATCCGTTTTGAGGATTGGTTAAGAAATAATATGTCAGAGGACGCAGAGCAGATTAAAAAGCTTGAAGAGAACTATAGCTATCTTTTAAGTGTTTTGAAATCAAAAGCAAAGACAATACCTTATTTTGTTGGTGTGCTTCCTGTAGGTCAGTATTCAAATATCAGTCAAAGAGTCAGTGATTATATAGAAGATATGAACAACAGATGGAAACTGGCTTTAGAGGATATGGAAAATATATATGCAATGGACTGTGAAAATCTGGAGGAACAGTTTATTATTGATACCGTGTTTGACTCACTAAAAGATACTGAAGCGCATATGCCTTTTAGTGATATGTATTTCAGTGCTTTGGGAACATTTGCCGCCAGAAATATATGTGCTTGGAAAAAGCAAAACTTCAAGGTTATAGTACTTGACTGTGACAACACCCTATGGAAAGGTGTATGCGGAGAAGAAGGAGCACAAGGGGTTATAATAAGCGAACCTTTTAAGAGATTACAGGAGTTCATGCTGGAAAGTTACAGTAAAGGTATGCTTTTGGCACTATGCAGCAAAAACAATGAGGCGGATGTATGGGAGGTATTTGACAGCAACAAGGGAATGTTGCTGAAAAAGGAGCATTTTGTGTCATGGAGAATCAACTGGCAGTCAAAAGCCGACAATATAAGGGAAATTGCCCATGAGCTTAATCTTGGCATTGACAGCTTTATTTTTATAGATGACAGTCCTGTGGAGTGCAGTGAGGTAATGACAAAACTGCCGGAGGTGTTAACTCTTAATCTTCCTGAGAATACAGAACAAATACCGTCTTATCTTCAGCATGTATGGGCCTTTGACAGGTTTAAAGTTACAGCAGAGGATGGTCAGAGAACACAAATGTATATAGCCGAGAAGGAAAGAAAGCAAATGCAGGAAAGTGTTCCTTCACTGGACGGTTTTATACAAGGTCTTGAACTAAAAATGAGCATGAATCTCATTGAGGATTCACAATACATAAGAGCAGCCCAACTCACACATAGAACCAATCAGTTTAATCTTAGCACTATAAGAAGAACAGAAGAGGAATTGAGGCTTCTGACAAGTTTACCGGGTTTCAAATGCCATGTAATAGAAGTAAGGGACCGATTCGGAGATTACGGGCTTGTAGGTGAGGTAATATCAAAGGAAAACGGGGACAAGCTGCTAATAGACACATTCCTGCTGAGTTGCAGAGTATTGGGAAGAAGAATTGAAGATGCAATACTTGTGGGCCTTAAAAAGCTTTGTATTAAAACAGGTGCAAAGGTACTTGAAGCCGAGTTCCGACCTACTGAAAAAAATATGCCCTTTAAGCAATTTCTTGAAAAGAGCGGTTGGAAAAGTGTTGAGGAAGGGAGTGGCTTCATTAGGTTTCAGTTAGATATTAACGCAATACCTGAACATGAAAATCTGGTAGAAAGTTACTATGATACTAAATTTGAGTCCACAGTAAAGCCCGAAGCAGTAACAGAATCAAAATATGAGAATGTTTACATAAAACAAGATGGCGGAAAGAAGTTGGAAAACAATAACTGGAAGGTTTTAGAAGTTAACAGTGAAATGCTTCACCACAAAGCATATCTGCTACCTCTTGAAAATGCTTCAGGCAAACTGCTCACGGCACTGCCTGTTCATAGGTCGGGTATTGGCAAAAAACCTGTGGGAACCACCAACCAACAATATAAAGCACCGGGTAATAATACTGAAAAGATACTGGTTCAAGTTTGGCAGGAAATACTTGGAGTTGAGAAAATAGGAGTAAATGATGATTTCTTTAAGCTGGGGGGACATTCCCTTGCCGCCGTTTCCATAATTTCGAGACTTAGGGACAGATTTCATAAATATATCCCTCTCCAATGGATTATAGAGAACAGAACAATAGCAGAATTGGGAAAACTGGTAGGAGAATTTGAACAAACAGACAATTCAGATGATACACAAGACCATATATTAAGGGTTTGTGACGAGAATGAAGAATTTCCTCTTTCCTTTTCACAACAGTCCATGTGGTTTTACGACCAGTTGAACAAGGGTAATGCAGTTTTCAATTTGTCCAGTGCCGTACGTATAAGCGGAGGACTGAATATAGAAATACTTAAACAAACACTGGAAAATGCAGTTATGTCCCACGAAGCTTTAAGAACAACATTCAAGAATATAAATGGCAGTCCCGTGCAGGTTATAAATGACAATATTGATGTTGAGATAAACGAAATTGATCTGACACACCTGACAACAGATAATGAATATGAAATCACACAACTTTTAAGGAAAGAGGCACGATTCATATTCAATCTGGAAAAAGGCCCATTGTTCAGATTTTGCCTTTTCTTACTCAACGGAAATGAATATATTTTTTCAATGACAACGCATCACATAATTTCTGACGGTTGGTCAAATACGATTATAGTAGAGGACTTTTTACGTAATTACAGTCAGCTTACCACAGGAAAAAACATAGAAATAAAACCGCTTCCAATAAGGTTTGCAGATTATGCTATATGGGAAAGGAACAGATTTTCAGGGGAAAGATTGGATAAGCTCATGGGATACTGGAAAAACCAGCTTAAAAATCCAACAACTCTTGAACTTCCCACCGATAAGGCAAGGCCTAAAAACCGCACATACGAAGGTTGTTTTGAGAGCGTTGTAATTCCGGAAAAGCTGGTGCCGGAGCTAAGGAAACTTTCAAACGATTTGGGAGCTACATTGTTTATGCTTATTCTTGCAGCCTTCCAGACATTATTGCACAGGTATTCAGGGCAAAATGACATTTTTACGGGTACAGTAGTTGCAAACCGGAATAGAGCTGAAATTGAAAATACAGTGGGGCCTTTCATAAATACATTGGTGCTCAGAACTGATTTTGAGGAGGATTTAGACTTTTTAAGCCTTCTTTCAAAAGTAAAAAAAACTACCCTTGAGGCATATGAACATCAGGAACTGCCTTTTGACAAAATGCTTGAAGAAATGAAACTGGAACGCGACCTCAGCAGGGCTCCGTTATTTCAGGTTATGTTTATACTCCACAACAATAAGAAAGCTGAACTGGAGCTTGACGGAATGAAAATAACTGAAATAGATGTAGCAAGCAATATGGCACCTTTTGATTTAAGATTGCAGCTTACAGAGACAGAAAAAGGTATAAAAGGCGGGTTTGACTATAACATATCCCTATTTGAGCCTGAAACAGTTAAAGAAATATCAATGCATTTGATTAAACTACTTGAAAATATAGTCCAAAGGCCTAATGAGAAGGTTTCCAGACTTGAATACATTACAGAAACAGAAAAGATACAGATATTATCGGACTTTAATAATACAAAGGCAGACTTTCCTGATAACAAGGTTATTTATCAATACTTGGAGGAACAGGCTGCGAAAGATTCTTTGAATACTGCGGTAATATTTGAAAATAAGAAATTGAGCTACGGTGAACTCAACGACAGGGCAAACTGCCTTGCAAGGCTTCTGAAAGAAAAAGGAGCAGGACAAGACTGTATTATAGCAGTAATGATGGAACGTTCACTTGAGATGATAATAGCAATAATGGCTATACAAAAAGCAGGAGGAGCATACCTCCCGGTAGACCCTCATTTTCCTGTCGAAAGAATAGATTATATACTAAAAGACAGTCAAACAGGGATATTGCTGACACATAAGGAGTATACAGACTTTAAAATCCCGCAAAACATAAAAAAGATAAATCTTGATTTTGTTGATTTATCTGATGGAGAAAAATTAAATCTGCCTTTGACAGCAACCCCTGAGAGTATTGCATATGTAATATATACATCAGGCTCCACAGGTAAGCCCAAAGGAACGCTGATAGAACACAGGTCTCTTGTCAACAGGCTAAACTGGATGCAGAAAAAATATCCTTTAGATAAAAATGATATTATTCTCCAGAAAACTCCTTACACCTTTGATGTATCTGTATGGGAAATGTTCTGGTGGTCTATGACGGGAGCTAAGGTGTGTTTTCTTGAGCCGGGAGCTGAAAAAGACCCGGAAAAGATTGTTGAAGCTATTGAAAAAAACAATATTACAGTTATTCATTTTGTGCCGTCGATGCTGGGGATTTTTCTGGAATATCTTAAACAAACGGGTGAGGCACCAAGAGTTGCAGGACTAAAACAGATTTTTGCCAGCGGAGAGGCCTTAATAACTTCACAGGTAAAAGCTTTTAAGGATTTGCTTTTTGAAAATGGAACCAGACTTACAAATCTTTACGGGCCTACTGAAGCAACAATAGATGTATCATATTTTGACTGTGACACAGAGGTTGAACCGGATTCTATTCCTATTGGTAAGCCTATTGATAATACAAAGCTCCTTGTACTGGACAAAAATATGCAACTGCAGCCTGTTGGGATAGCAGGAGAACTGTGTATCGGGGGCATCGGTCTTGCAAGAGAATACCTGAACAAACCTGAACTGACAAACGAGAAATTTGTACAAAATCCATATCAACCACACGAGAGACTTTACCGCACCGGTGATTTGGCAAAGTGGAGACGGGATGGAAATATTGAATACTTGGGGAGAATGGATTTTCAGGTTAAAATACGAGGGCTGAGGATTGAACTTGGGGAAATAGAAAAGAAGTTATTGATTCACCCGGATGTTAAAGAATGTGTAGTAGTTGCATGGAAAAAAGGCGAGGGTGATATACAGCTTGTAGCATATGTAGTATGCGAAAACAGTATGAGAGTGGAGCAAGTTGGTATTCAGTCCTTCCTTGAAAAGAGTCTCCCGGAATATATGGTTCCCAGAATCTATGTTTTTCTGGAAAAATTGCCTCTATCCTTCAACGGGAAAATAGACAGGAAGGCACTTCCTACCCCTGTCATTGCAACAGACAGAGTTTATACGGCGCCAAGAAACGATACGGAGAAACAGTTGGCAAATATATGGCAGAAAATATTAGGCATAGACAGGATTGGAATAAAGGACAACTTCTTTGATATTGGCGGAGATTCCCTGAAGGCAATGGAAACAATCATACTACTGAAAAAGCAGGGATTACAACTTGAAATAAAAGACTTGTTCGAAGGACAGACAATAGAAAATCTCAGCAGTCTGGTAAAGTTTGCAGTAAAGATTGACATTGAGCAGCCGGTTACCGGAGAAATAGGCTTACTTCCAACCCAGAAAGGATTTTTCAGAAAAACAAGGACGGAAATAAACCACTGGAACATATCTGTAATGATGTTCAGAAAAGACAGGCTTGATGAGAATATTATCAGAAAGGCCTTTACCAAAATATTAGAACAGCATGATGCACTTAGAATTAATTTTAGAATTGACGGAGAGAAAATAACCCAATACAACAAAGGAACAGACGGTAAATTATTTGAAATAAGTACATATGACTGTATAGCTGACAAAGATGATACAACCAATATGGATAATACTGCATATGCCTTGCACAGGAGCATGAATCTTACAGAGGGGCCCCTTGTAAAGCTGGCACTTTTCAGACGCCATGACGGAGACCATCTTCTGCTGGTGATACATCACCTGCTTTGCGACGGGCTATCACTTATGACAATACTGGAGGATGCAGCAGCAGCGTATAATCAACTGCAAAGAGATGAGACAATATCTCTTCCTCCCAAAACTTCTTCATTGAAGGAATGGTCAGAGAGAATATATGCTTATTCCAACAGCAGTGAATTTCTAAAAGAAATTAAGTATTGGGAAAAAATAGAAAACACGCCTGTGGCAATGCTCCCTAAGGATACAGTATTTAATGAGGAAAGGCATAAGTATGATATTGCCTTAAATGAAACACTGCTTTTAGAAAATGAAACTAAGGTACTGATGAAGAAGGTAAACCAGAGCTTGGATACTGATATAAAGGATTTACTGGCGACGGCCTTCGGGGCAGCCGTAAAAGAGTGGACAGGCAATAACAATATACTCATAGATTATAAAATTCATGGCAGGGAGAACATTTTTGAAGGAATTGATGTTTCAAGAACAGTGGGTTGGTTTGCCACAGAGTTTCCTGCAATACTCGATATGTCAAAGCTTGAGGAGCTCACCTCCCAGATAATATCAATCAGAGATATGTTCAGAAATGTGCCCGGCAGGGGACTTGGATATGAAATCTTGAGAGAGGTAACGCTGCCTGAAAATAAAAAGGAATTAAAGCTTAAACTACAGCCGGAAATACTATTTAATTATTCAGGTGATTTTGCAGGCAGGACAAATGAGGAGTTTCATGGCTTTGGTATATCACCTCTATATAAAAATCTAAATGAGAGTCCTGAGTCTGAAAGAAAGTACACCTTGATTATTGAACTTATGATTCTGGACGGCAACTTGAATGTTACTTTGCATTACAACAAGCATCAATATTACGAAAGCACTATGAAAGAACTGATTAATAAATTTAAAAAATATCTTTATGAAATTACGAATTTGGGTTTAGAAAGCAAATTTCAAAAGGAGTTGGATATGGTATGAATAAGCTAGCATTTTTGTTCCCGGGGCAGGGGGCTCAATATATTGGTATGGGCAGTAAGCTTTGTGAAAATTTTTCGGTTGCGGGACAGGTCTTTGATGAAGCAAATGAAGCCCTTGACTTTGACTTAAAAAAACTGTGCCTCCAAGGAAGTATGGATGAATTGACAAAAACAGAAAATACCCAGCCTGCCATACTGACTGCGAGTGTTGCAGCATTCAAAGTATATATGCAAGAGATAGGCATCAAGCCTGACTATACCGCCGGACACAGCCTTGGAGAGCTTTCTGCACTCTGTTGTGCAGGAGGTATTCAGTTTGCAGATGCTGTAAGGCTTGTAAGGCAGAGAGGAAGGCTTATGCAGCAAGCGGTTCCGGAAGGAATTGGCAGTATGGCTGCCGTAAGCGGTGTTGAAAAGGAGATTATAGAAAAGGAATGTTATCTAGTATCAAAAGAAGGGAATATTGTTGTGGTCTCCAACTATAATTCATTGGAGCAAATAGTAATATCAGGGCATGTAAAAGCAGTTAATGCTGTGGGAGAGCAGTTGAAGTCCATGGGTGCAAGAGTAGTTTATCTGAAAGTAAGCGCGCCCTTTCACAGTCCGTTGATGCAGCCCGCGTCTGACAGCTTTAGAGAGGAACTGAAAAAGTATAACTTCTGCGAAATGGAATGGCCGGTAATCTCAAATGTAACGGCAAAGCCATACCCCAGCAAAGACCAGATTATTGATTATTTATCTGTGCAAATAACAAACCCTGTAAAATGGCAGTCTACTATAGAGTATTTACAGAATTCCAGCATTAATAAAGCTGTTGAAATGGGGCCAAAAGCTGTTCTGAAAAACCTTTTGCGGAGCAATACGTCAATATCAATCTTTTCCTCAGAAACAACGGAAGATATATTGCATTTGAAGAAAAAACTGATTTCGGAAAAAGAAACGGAGACGGTAAACAACGGTATGATGTTTATAACCCGCTGTATAGCAACTGCGGTTAGCACAAAAAACCGAAACTGGGATGAAAATATGTATCAAAAAGGTGTAGTAGAGTCATACCGGAAATTAGTTGCGCTAAAAGAAGAGTTGATAAAAGAAAGTACACAGCCCACCGAGGAACATATAGAAGAGGCTCTTCATTTATTAAAACAAATATTAGATACAAAATTGTTACCGGATAATGAACAGAAGGACAGATTAAACAAGCTGTTCATAGAAACCGGGTTAAAATCTCAAATTGGCAGTTTATAAGGAAGGCGGGTAATTGTCAAATGGAACAGAAGGTATCAGGAAAGCTTTTAGAAAGAAAAACGGGTAACAGAAGAGAAAGATTTCAATTTGAAATAAGCAGAGAGTTGACTTATAAACTATGCTGCGTTGAAGAAGATAAAGATATTAATGTTTTCACAAAACTCACGGCAGCTATAAATATCCTTCTTTATAAATACATCAATCAAAAAGATATTCTTGTGGGTATACCTCTTTTGGAGGGGATAAATGAGTTTTATTCCTGTGTACAGGGTAAAATGACTATCGCAGATTATTTGGAAAATATAACTCAGGAAATAACTGCAAATTGTAAAAAACGGTACTGTCCCGTGGATAGTGGGGTTTTGTTAAAAGTTGTATTAATTTACAAAAACATGCACACTATTAATGAAAACGAAATAGTAAACTGCGTAGAAAATGACCTTGTTTTTAGTTTTTATAAAACTGATGACTGTATAAATGTACAGATTACATATAATTCAAGCAAGCTTAAGGATATAAGTGCAATTTTGTTTCAAAAATCCTATCTTTACATATTGGAACAGCTTCTTTCAAATCAGAATGTCCCAATAGCTGAAATAGAACTTATTACAGCTGAGGAACGTGAAAAAATAGTTAAAGCTTTTAATGATACCACAGTAATATACCAAGAAAGTAATACTTCTCTTTATAAGATGTTTGAAAAGCAGGCTGCACTTACACCGGATAATACGGCAGTAAGCTGTGTTTCAGAGTACGAGGGCAAATGTATTGCACAAAATATCACATTTGAAGAATTAAATAAAAAATCCAACAGACTGGCAAGGCTGCTAAGGAAAAAAGGAGTTAGGCCCAACAGTATTATAGCTATAATGCCTCGCCAATCCTATGAGATGGTAGTTGGCATACTGGCTGTATTAAAGGCAGGAGGAGCATATCTTCCCATTGACCCCGATTATCCTCAGAATAGGATAAACCTGATACTGGAAGACAGTGAAACCGATATACTATTAACACATAGTGATATTGCAGATAAGGTTCAATTTAATGGAGAAATTATACATATAGATAATGATGAGCTGTATCCTGTAAATGATGAAGACCTTGAGGAAGTAAACGAGCCAGAGGACTTGGCATGTGTTATATATACATCAGGTTCAACAGGTACACCTAAAGGTGTACTGGTAAAACACAGGAACATGGTAAATTTCGCAAATTGGCGTATTAGAAATTATAACTACAATAAAAAGGATGTATCCCTTCAACTGCTGTCGGTTGCCTTTGACGGCTTTGGTTCTATTTTTTATTCCAGTCTGTTGTCCGGCGGGACACTTGTAATTATAGAAGAAGATAGCAGGATGAATTACAGCTTTATAAGAACTGTATTACAGGATAGAAGAGTAACAAATATGTGTCTTGTACCATCTATGTACAGAGCTATTCTTGATGGGGCAAAGAAAGAACAGCTAAGTAATATCAGATTTGTTACTCTTGCAGGGGAAAAGGCCGACGAGAGTCTCATAGATATGAGTAATTACATAAATCCTGAAATTATGATATCCAATGAATATGGCCCGACTGAGAATACAATTGCCTCTACATCATATAAAGGAATGACCCGTGACACTACATCGATTATTGGAAAGCCTATAGCAAACCATAGTGTATTTATTGTAAATGAGGATTTAAACCTTGTTCCTGTGGGTGTTCCCGGTGAATTATGTGTTTCAGGTGCAGGTATTACGGGAGGTTATCTAAAACGTCCGCAATTAACTGAAGAAAAATTTATTTCTATACCAATTAATAATGCTTCAATTACTATCTACAGAACAGGCGATTTGGCTAAATGGCTTGATGACGGGAATATTGAGTTTTTGGGCAGAGCTGATTATCAGGTGAAAGTGAGAGGTTTCAGAATAGAACTGGGTGAGATAGAAAACAGTCTGTTAAGCTATGAGCCTGTCAGGGAATGTATTGTAATGGTCAATGATGATACAAAAGGCAGCAAATACATATGTGCATATATTGTTTCGGACAGGGATTTGACTGCTGTAGAACTCAGAGATTACCTATCTGGTATGCTGCCGGAATATATGATACCTTCGCAATATATAGGCCTTCCTGAAATTCCGCTGATGCAAAACGGAAAGGCAGACCGAAATGAACTTGCCAAATATACAAAAAATATAGATACAGGAGTGGAATACTCAGCACCTGCTAACATTAAAGAAGAAAAGCTTACAGCCCTTTGGCAGGAAGTATTGGGCTTAGAAAAAATAGGAGTAAATGATAGATTTTTTGACATTGGCGGAGATTCCATGAAAGCCGTGAAAATATCTGAATTATGTTTAGAAAAAGGGATAAAGATATCTGCAAAGGATATTTTTACTTACAAAACCGTTGCAAAAATAGTGCAAAATGTTAATTTTGATACAATAAAGTGTGATAATCATGTAAACACAGATACTATTTTTAATGAACAGGTCGGCACTAAAAAGCTGAAAATAAACCTTCAGCGTGAGATAACAACCTATTTACACAGGTCGCTGCCTCTATGCGCCATACTTTCTTGTGAAGAAAACTACAAATGGTTTTATCAGCACTATATTGAAATATTCTCAATAACATACCAAAATGGTTTTTCCAGACTCGAATTTCTTGAAGAAAAAAATAATTACAATGACGTATTTCAAGAGGTATTTTTGAAATTTGAGGAAGTACCTCATATTCTGCAATTTATAAAGGATAAAATTGACTCAGGGGTGTATGTTTCAGTACATATAGACGAATATTGCCTTCCACAGAAGGGGAGTTACGGAAAAAATCACTTTGTACACCCCTCTCTTATATACGGCTATGACGATATACAAAAAAAGCTTATGGCAATAGGGTTTGACTCTGAAATGATATTTAATGAAATTACTTTTGATTTCAAGGATTTTGTTGATGCATATGAATCAGCAAAGGTACATTATGGAGTATTTGCACCCTGGGCCGAAACGGAAGCAGTACAACTGCTTATTCCCAGGGAATTTGACAAAGACTATGAATTAGACATTGAAAGTGTGCTTGAAAGTATTGACAACTACCTGACTTCCTCGCCCGTAAACAGCGATAAAATTAATAAGCTGGTGGCTTCTGATGAAATGAATACTTTTGGTGAGTTAAAATATGGTGTTGAAGTATATGATGTCATAGTGCAAAGCCTCGAAAAGCTGGGCGGTGATATTATGAAGGGGCTGGACGTACAGAATATTATCGAGCAGTGCAAAGAAAAAGCGGTGGCTGATATCATGCCTTCTATGGACTATAGAAGCATGCACCTGCTTTATGAGCATAAAAAGTGTATTTACAACAGATTAAGATATATTATTAATAATTTTGCTTCTTCGGAAATGTTAAATCGGTTCACGGATAAGTATATGAAGATTATAGAAAAACTCAATACTGCAAGACTTACATTCTTCGATTTAGAGAGTATGTTTAACGCCGGCTTTGATCCTAGTACAACAGATTTTAATGAGCTGTTCCAGTCCTTTTTGCAAATGACGTCTGCCGTTAAGTCAGCGGGAGACGAAGAAAAGATATTACTCAGGCAGATTTATACAGAAATAAAGAACAACCTTAGCGGAGGAAGATAAGTATGTCAAAAGTGTTCTTTTTCAATATTCCTTTTCACGGACACGTTAACCCAAGTTTGGGACTGGCACAAGAACTGGTGAAAAAGGGAGAGAAAGTTATATATTACGGAATAGACAGTTTTAAGGAAAAGATTGAAAGTACAGGGGCAGAGTTCAGAAGCTACGGAGATGAATTTTATCTGGACGATAGTTTTGTAACCTATAACTTGACTGAATTATTCAAAGTTCACATGGAACTCACGGAATTAATAATGGATAAACTGCTATGTGACATTGAAAGAGACAAGCCGGATTACATAGTACATGACTCTTTGGCAACATGGGGCAAATGTGCGGCAGCAGCTGCGGGTATACCTGCAATTGACACTTTTACTACACTAGTACTGGCACCTGACGGATTTTTACTTACCATTGGCTTTATTCTAAGTTTTGCTATGGCTATGATAACCAATATACCAAACGTATTAAAAATACAAAAAATAAGAAAAGATTTAAAGAATAAGTATAACGTACGTATCGAAAGCCTTGTTGATATTTTATGCAACAAGCAGGGTCTGAATCTGGTTTACACATCTGACCTATTCCAGCCCAATCGGCAGGCACTGGGCAATGAATATAAATTTATAGGGCCTACAAGTATGTTCAGAAAAGAAGCAATTCCCCAGTTTAATATTGACAAACGAGGAAACAGACCTTTATTGTTTATTTCCATGGGTACAATATTCAATAACAATAGGGAATTTTTTGATAAATGCACAGAGGCTTTCGGGAATATGGAGATGGATGTGCTAATGTCTGTGGGTAAGAGCATTCATATACCTTCTCTTTCAATTCCTGAAAACTTTAAAGTAAAGCCCTATAACGAAATTCCACAGTTGGAGGTACTTAAAGAATGTAGTATTTTCATGACACATGGTGGAATGAACAGTACTCATGAAGGCCTTTACAATGGTGTTCCATTGATTATAATACCTCAGCAACAGGAACAGGCTCATGTTGCAATGCAGGTGGTTAGAACTAAAAGCGGCATTTGCCTGAAAAATTCCAAAATCACACCGGATTTGCTTAAACAATCGGTAGAAAAAATTATGTCCGACCATTCATATAGGGAAAATGCATTGAAAATGCGAGATTCCTTTATTGATGCCGGAGGCCCTGAAAGAGGAGTCAAGGAGATATTTACATACGTAAAACAGAAGAAAATACATTTTTCTGTATCTGAAATTGGAGGCTAATATGTCAAAAGTATTTTTTTTCAGCATACCATTTTCCGGCCATGTTAATCCCGGTGTGGGACTTGCCAAAGAACTGGTGGAAAAAGGGGAAGAGGTCATATACTACTGTACTGACAGCTTCAGGGAAAAGATTGAGAGCTCGGGAGCTGTATTCAGAAGTTACGGAGATAAATTTTACCTGAATGATGATTTTGTTACACATAACAATATTGAAATATTGAGAGTTCACATGGAGTTAAGTGAACTTATAATGGAAAAAATTTATAACGATATGAAACGGGACAGGCCTGATTACATAATCCATGATTTTATGTCTACTTGGGGAAAACATGCGGCACAGGCCTATAATATACCTGCTGTCAATATATATACAACATTTGTAGAAAGACCCGAAGGCATTTTAAAGACAGTTGGTTTAGTTTTGGCAGTTGCATTTTTGATACTCAAAAATATTCCACGAATGATAGATATCCGTAAAATTTCCGGGAGGTTAAAAAAGAAATACAATATTAAAACAAAAGGTTTAATTGATATTATTGACAATAAAGAGGCTTTAACACTGGTATTTACGTCGCGAACTTTCCAACCGTATTCTGAAAAGTTTGGGGATGATTACAAATTTGTAGGGCCTGTAAGTATGTATAGGAAGGAGAAAATAAAAGCTTTCAGACTAAACAGGTCGGAAGGCAGACCTTTACTTTTTATTTCTCTTGGTACTGTGTTTAATAATGACTGGGAGTTCTTTTTAAAATGTATAAAGGCTTTTGGCAACATGGATATGGATGTTGTCATGTCGGTTGGTAAGAAAATAGATATATCTTCCCTTACAATTCCCGAAAACTTTACCGTGAAGCATTTTTATGAGATACCCCAATTAGAAGTACTAAAAGCATGTAATGTGTTTATTACACACGGTGGAATGAACAGCGTCCATGAAGGACTAATGAATGGAATCCCGTTGATTGTTGTACCACAGCAGTTGGAGCAGGCTCATATGGCTAAGCGAGTGGCTGAAACAGGAAGCGGAATCTATCTTGATATGTCGGAAGTTACACCGGAGTCATTAAAAGAAAGTTATATAAAAATAACCTCTGACCATTCCTATGTTAAAAATGCTGATAAAATGAAGGCTTCATTTTTAAAAGCAGGCGGGCCGGAACAAGCGGCGGAGGAGATATTTTCTTATATAAAAAGCATTGATAGGATGACATAATTTTAGAGAAAGGGTGTTGGATATTTATGAAAGAAAAACAGAGTGTAGGGCAAATTGAGGAGATACTGGCAAACATCTGGAAGGAAGTACTGCATGTAAAGACATTAGACGTAAATGACAGATTCTTTGATTTGGGAGGAGACTCATTTAAAGCTGAAATGATAACGGACATATGTTTGGAAAAGGGTATTCAGGTCACACCCAACGACATTTTTAACCATAGGACAATTTCAGAAATAGTCAAAAATATGCATACTGCTGGAGATATAGAAAAAGTCACAGTTATGCTCCATAAAACACAAGGAAAAAAACTGAAAATAAAATATCAAAGGGATATAACAACATATTTGCATCGGTCAATTCCCCTATGTGCTATTTTATCTGACGAAAGGTATTATACATGGTTTTATCAACACTATATTCAATTATTTTTCATTACATACAATAACAGTTTTTCAAGATTAGAGTTTTTGGAGCCAAAAAACAACTTTGAAGATATATTTGACGAAAAATACCTTACATATGCTGACCAACAGTCTGATATTCTTGATTTTGTTGAAAAGAGCGTTGACGCAGGCACATATCTTACAATAAATCTTGATGAGTATTACTTACCTCAGAAAGGCAGCTTCAACGAACATCACTATGTTCACCAATCAATGGTTTTTGGCTACGATAAAGCAGAAAGAAAATTAATGGGTCTGGGTTTTGACACAAATATGATGTTCAAAGAACTTGAATTTGATTACGATGATTTTGCCAAAGCATACGAATCGGCTAAGACAAATTATAAGCTAACTGCACCGTGGGCAGAGACGGAAGCAATACAACTGCTGACACCAAAGTCAACGGTAGGGGAATACAAATTTGATTTAAATAAATTTATGGAAGAAATATATAAATACTTGGATGGCTCAAATCTGGATAAATCCAGAATTGAAAAACTTATACCTTTGGAAGAACAGCAAATGTGTACTGATTTGATTTATGGCCCCAAAATATACAACGCAATGGTTGAAAGCCTTGAAAAGCTTGGCAGAGACATTCTACACGGATTGGATGTTAAGGGGATGGTAGAGCAGTTTAAGGAAAAGATGCTAGGGGACATAATGCCTGCAATTGATTATAGAAGTATTCATTTATTATACGAACATAAAAAAGGACTTTATGACAGGTTTAAATATATTACAGGGAAATACTACACATCAGCAAAATTAGAGGACTTATTGAATAAATTTAATAAACTGGTGGAGAAGATGAATACTGCAAGGCTTACATTCTTTGATTTAGAAAAAATGTTGAGGTTTAATTTTAATCCGGCTGAAGTGAACTTTGAGGATTTAATGGCTTCATTTCAGAAAGTAATAGAAACCATAAGAACGGCTGGAAATAGTGAAGAAGAATTAT